>CAYTJW010000308.1:0-6428 GCA_964438135.1 uncultured Thermoanaerobaculia bacterium | reverse complement strand
CCGCGGCGCACAGGCCCAGGGCGCCGCGCGCCCAGTGGGGGACCGTCGTCGGGCGCGGGTCGGCCGCGCGCCTCATGACCGCTCCCCGACCGCGAGCGACACGGCTACCGCACCATGATTGCACATGCAACCTTCTGCGAGACAGGCTCGACAGGCAAGATCAGGCAGGCTCGTGGCTCCCCCACGCCTGGTCCCGCCGCGCACACCGGGCGTTCCCCCGGCGACGCGCCCGGGCACCCGCCCAGAGGCCAGCCCGGAGTGCCGGCCGGCCCGCCCGGAAGCTCGCCGCCGAGTCGCTGTCCAAGGTCATCCGCCCCCCACGTGCTGCCGCAGTATCGTGCCCGCTGCCGTGAAGGTCAAGCCCGCGCGGCCCGGAGGCGGTCGTTCGGGCCGGCGCCGCCCCGGCCCCCCGGCAGGGGTGGACAAGAGCGGGGCGGGGGTCTATAGTCGATCCCACGGCCTTGTAGACTCAGTCGCCCGAAGGTTGCATGGCGACGGCACGGACAGGGGGAAACGCAATGACCGCAAGACTTCCCTTGGCGCTCGTCCTCGGCGTGATCGTGTTGTCCGCAGGGACATCTGCCGGCGAGCAGCTGGCGCCGTCCGCCTTCGGCAACCCGGCCGACGCGCCGTTCGTGGTCCGGCCGGCCCCGGTCGCCAAGGACGGGGGGGCGCCCCGGGCGGAGATCCTCAACCTCGACACCGGGGCGACCTTCGCCTCCCTGCAGGAGGCGGTGGACGACTCCGCGACCCTCGACGGCCACACCCTGGTCGTGCAGTACGAGGACCACCTCGAGGGGACGGTGCTGCTCCACAAGAGCGTGACCGTCGCCGGCGCCACCGGCCTGGAGCAGCTCAACGCCGCGGTCGACACCGGCGACGCCGGCGACGCGCGCGCCTGGCTCCTGGTCGACGACTCGAGCCAGGTCGCGTTCCGCAACCTCGGCTTCAACGGCAACGGCCACCAGGTCTGGCAGGCGGTGCGGGTCAAGGCCGGGTCGCAGGCGACCTTCGACCGCTGCACCTTCCGCAACGTCCGCCACGGCAGCTACCAGGGCACCGGCATCGCCGCCATGGGCAGCGTAGCCGTCGTCGACTCGGCCTTCACCGGCATGGGCCGGATCGGCGCGCTGGTGTTCGGCGACGGGGTCGTCGGCGACTTCGACGGCGTCACCTACGCCGGCAAGGGCAGCTGCACCTGCCTCGACTACGGCGTCGAGGCCGGCGGCGGCGCCGCCGTCACCGTCGTCCGCAGCCGCCTCGTCAACTGCCGCGGCCTCGCCAGCGACGGCTCGGCCTCGGCCGGGGTGCTGGCGACCACTGCCTTCGGCCCCGGCACGACCGCGACGCTGGTCGGCAACACGCTCGCGGACAACCGCATCGGCCTGGCGATCGGTGCCGACGCCGCCGACACGACCGTCGCCACCGCCGCCTTCAACCGCATCGCCACCAACCTGACCGGGTCGCAGGCCAAGGGCGCGAGCTCGGTGATGGCCGAGAACAACTGGTGGGGCTGCAACGCCGGCCCGCTGGCCGCGCCGCCGTGCGACGAGGTGGTCGGCGCCGGCGACCAGGACTTCGACCCGTGGCTGGTGCTGCGCCACGTCGCCGACCCGCCGGCGGTGGAGCCGCTCGACTCCGCCCAGCTCCTCGCCAGCCTGACCTGGAACTCCGACGGCGTCGACACCTTCGCCGCCGTCAACATCCCTGACGGGACGCGGGCGGCCTTCTCCGCGGTGCAGGGCACGGTCGCCCCGGTCCACGCCTTCACCCTCGACGGCGTCGCGACGGCCGACTACACCGCCCCCGCCAGCGCCACCACGGACACCGCCACGGTCGCGGTCGACAAGCAGCTGGCGGACGTCGAGATCCCGGTCTCGCCCTACCTGCTCAGCGTGGCGCCGCTCGAGCAGACGGCGCGCGAGGGCCTGGACACCGCGGTCACGGTCCAGATCCGGCTCAGCTCGCCGGCGGGCGCCGCCGGCGCCTCGGTGCAGTACGCCACGGTCGACGGCTCGGCCTGGGCCGGCCAGGACTTCGGCGCGGTCTCGGGCACCGCCACCTTCGCCCCCGGGGCGACCGCCACGACGGTCGAGGTGCCGATCCTCGACGACGTCGCGCTCGAGGGCAACGAGCAGTTCACCCTGGTCCTGTGGGACCCGGTCAACTCCGCCATCGTCCACGGCACCGCCACCGTGGTCGTCGACGACAACGAGGACGGCACGGTCCCCGGCGACACCAACCTGGACTGGGTCTACGACGCCGCCGACCTCGCCGGGCTGGTCTGGGGTCTCAACGGCTACGCGACCCCGGGCAGCGCCGACTGCAACGAGGACGGCGAGGTCGACCGCGCCGACGTCCGCTGCATGCTGCTCGACATCTTCGGCCGCACGTGGTTCAGCGCGTTCCAGCTCAAGGTGCTCTGACCTCGGCTCCGGCCGGCGCAGCCCGCCCTCCGGCGGCGCCGGTACTTCCCTGCCGGCGGGGGCGCGGTGCCGCGTCCCTGCCGGCCCCTTTCCCACCGCATCCCGGGCAGCGACCGCTCAGGGGGCGGCCGGCCGCACCACGAACAGCAGCTGGTCGGCCCGGACCTCGACCCCGTCGCCGGCCCGCACCTCCACCACCTCGGCCCGCGGCGGCAGGCCGGGGCCGCCGTAGGTGATGGCGGAGAAGCACTTCATGACCTCGACCAGGGCGAGGGTGGCGCCCTCCTCGACCACCTGGCCGACCTCGACGTAGGGCGGGGAGTCCGGCCGCGGCCGGCGGTAGAACATGCCGTGGGTCGGCGAGGTCACGGCCAGGGTCCCGTCCGGCAGGCCGCGCGCCGAGCTCGGCCGGCCCACCTCCGCCACCGCCGCGGACGGCTCCGCGCAGAGGGGGGTCAGGCGCAGCAGCCGCTGGCCGTAGGCGACCGGGTCGCGGTGGTTGGGCAGGGTGCGCTCGGCCACCCGGCCGCCAGGGCCTTCAGGCAGCAGCAGCTCGCGGGGCCGGCCGAGGACGACGAGCCGGCCGACCCGGCCGCCGCCGACCACCACCTCCCCCGGCCGCGGCGCGCCGCCGAAGAAGCCGACCGCCGGGGCGAGGACGTCGAGGCCGCCGTCGCGCTCCTCGACCAGCGCCTCGAGCCAGCCCTTCATCGCGCCCTCCTGCTCTCCGGTCCCCGGGCGGGCGGGGGAAGCTGCCAGCCGACAGCTGACAGCTGACAGCCGGCCGGAAGGGCGGGGGGCCTCACCGCCCCTCCTCCGCCAGCACGGCGATGTCGTGCAGCGACCAGATGCGCGGGTTCTTGACCCGCCGGTGGCCGTGCGCCTGGTAGCAGGCCTCGACCAGGACCTCGAGGTAGGCGCGGATCTCGTCGAACCGCACCACCTCGTCGACGTCCATCTGCGCCGCCGAGCGGACCGGGTCCATGTCGGCCTCGATCCGCGCCTCCACCTCGGCCATGCCGCGGCGGGTCTTCTCCCGCTCCTCCTCGCTCGCGGCGACGATCTCGAAGTTGTCGTCGAGGCGGGCGTTGAAGGCGCCGATGGCGAGGGTCCGCCCCTCCATCACCGCCAGCCGCGAGATCGGCGTCGCCAGCTGCGCCACCGGCCCGTAGGGCATGCCGGCCATGGCGTAGTAGCCGGCGCCGGAGGCCTTGCGCAGCAGCACCGACAGCATCGGCACGACGTTGGTCGAGTTGGTGTAGATCAGGCTCGAGCCGTAGCCGAGCAGGCCCTGCTTCTCGGCCTCCGGGCCGATGTCGAAGCCGGCGATGTCGTGCAGCCACACGAGCGGGATGCCGTCGTCGTTGCAGCAGCGCGAGAACTGGGAGATCTTGGCGATGCCGTCGCGGTACAGGATCGAGCCCGGGCGTTTCTCCCCACGCAGCAGCGGGTGGTCGGTGAGCTGGGGGTTGTTGGCCACCACCCCGACCCACAGGCCGCTGACGCGGCCGACGCCGCAGATCATCTCCCGGCCGACCTCGGCCGCCACCTCCCGGAACAGCCCGTCGTCGAGCAGCCGGGCCAGCACCTGGCGCATGTCGTAGGTGTGGCGGTGGTCCGCGGGCAGCAGGCTCTCGAGCTCGGCCGAGGGGAAGCGGGGCGGCGCCGGCTCGACCCCGCGCCGGTAGTACGGCACGGCCGAGGACGGCACCCGCTCCACCTCGCGCCGGATCAGGCGCAGGCAGGCGTCGTCGTCGGGCACGCGGTGGTCGGCGCAGCTGGAGAGGTGGACGTGGACGTCCGGGCCGCCGATGTCGAGCGAGGTGATCTTCTGCGACTTGCCGCCCTTGACCAGGGCGGCGCCGGCGATGACCATGTAGGCCTGCTCGGTCATGTAGACCACGTCGGAGATGATCGGCATGTAGCCGCCGCCGGCGATGCAGTCGCCGAACACGCCCGCGATCTGCGGCACGCCGGCCGCCGACAGCAGGCTGTTCATCTTGAAGATGGCGCCGGCCCCGGCCCGGCCCGGGAAGGTGTGGCTCTGCTCGGGCAGGAACAGGCCCGAGCAGTCGATCAGGTAGACCACCGGCAGGCGCAGCCGGAGCGCCATCTCCTGGGCGCGCTCGATCTTCTCCGGCGTCAGCGGCCACCACGAGCCGGAGGCGACGGTGTTGTCGTTGGCGATGACCATGACGATGCGGCCGGCGATGCGGACGAAGGCGGTCACCACCCCGGCCCCGGGCGAGGTGCGGCTCTCCGGGCCGAAGGTCCTGCCCCAGTTGACCAGGGTGCCGACGGGGAACACCGCCGAGCCCTCGTCCTTGAGGCGCTCGATCCGCTCCCAGGTGGTCATCTTGCCCTTGGCGTGGACCCGCTGGAGGTAGCTCGAGCCCCAGCCGGCCCGGACCTCGGCCCGCTTCGCGTCGAGCGCCGCCTCGAGAGCGCCGAGGTGGTCCGCGTTGCGTCGCGCCTCGGCCGGGTCGACCGCCCGGTCGAGGGCCGCACCGAGGGGGTGGAGGACGACCTTGGCCATCAGGCCTCCCGGCCGGCGAGCAACCGCTCCAGCCACTCGTTGTCGTAGCGGCCGGCGCGGAAGTCCGGCTCGCCGAGGACGCGGCGGTGGAGCGGGATGGTGGTCTTGACCCCCTCGACGCGGAAGGCGTCGAGCGCGGATGAGGCGCGGGCGATGGCGGTCGGGCGGTCCGGGCCGTGGACGATGAGCTTGGCGACCATCGAGTCGTAGAAGGGCGGGATGCGGTACGGGGCCTCGACGTGGCTGTCGACCCGCACCCCGTCGCCCGAGGGCCGCTCGAACACGGTCACCGTCCCCGGGTCGGGCCGGAAGTCGCGCTCCGGGTCCTCGGCGTTGACCCGCATCTCGATGGCGTGGCCGGACCAGCGCACCTCCTCTTGCGTCACGGACAGCGGGCAGTTGGCCGCGATCCGGATCTGCTCGCGGACGATGTCGACGCCGGTGACCATCTCGGTCACCGGGTGCTCGACCTGCAGCCGGGTGTTCATCTCCATGAAGAAGAGGCGGCCGTCGGCCGCGCGCAGCAGCTCCATGGTGCCGGCCGAGGCGTAGCCGATGGCGACCGCCGCGGCGGCGGCGCGGCGGCCCATCTCCTGCCGCACCTCGTCCTCCAGCACCGGGCTCGGCGCCTCCTCCAGCAGCTTCTGGTGGCGGCGCTGCACCGAGCACTCGCGCTCGCCGAGGTGGACGGCGTGGCCGAAGTGGTCGGCCAGGATCTGGAACTCGACGTGGCGGGCCGAGACCACGATCTTCTCCAGGTACAGGCCGGGGTTGGCGAAGGCCTTCTCGGCCTCGACCGAGGCCTCGACGAAGTTGCGTCTGAGCTCGGCCGCGTCGCGGCAGCGGCGCATGCCCTTGCCGCCGCCGCCGGCGGTGGCCTTGAGCAGGACCGGGTAGCCGACCTCGTCCGCCGCCGCCAGCGCCTCCTCGACCGAGGCCAGCACCCCGTCGGTGCCGGGGATGGTGGGCAGGCCGGCCGCCTTCATCGCCCGCCGCGCCGCGGCCTTGTCGCCCATCACGGCGATCGCCCGCGGCGGCGGCCCGACCCAGGCCAGCTGCTGCTGCCGCACCCGGGCCGCGAACAGCGCGTTCTCGGCCAGGAAGCCGAAGCCGGGGTGGAGCGCCTGGCACTCGCACTGCTCGGCCGCCTGGAGGATGGCGTCCATGTCGAGGTAGGACGACGCCGCCGGGCCCGGGCCGATGCAGACCGTGCGGTCGGCCTGCCGCAGGTGGGGCGAGTCGGCGTCGGCGGTGGAGTGCACCGCCACCGACTGGATGCCGAGCTCCCGGCAGGCGCGGATCACCCGCGCCGCGACCTCACCCCGGTTCGCCACCAGCAGCCGGCGGAACACCCTCGCAGTCTAGTCGGCCCGGCGCCCCGCTGTCGAGTGCGAGCCGGCGAGCGGAGCGGCCGGGCCGTCGAGGAGCGCGGCGGCGACGGCGGCCAGGTGGTCGCGGCCGGCGGC
>CAYTJW010000307.1:0-6429 GCA_964438135.1 uncultured Thermoanaerobaculia bacterium | reverse complement strand
CGCCCGGCCGTGTCTCGCCGCTGGCTGGTGAGCTGCCGGGCCGGGCCGCGACCGGGGCGACCGCGTCGGGCTGGCTCGGCGCCAGGGCGGTCGTGGGCACGCGGCTCGGGTCGCCGGTCGCGCCGAGCTGCGAGCTCCTCGAGGCCGGGTTGGCGAGGCAGGGCTGAGGCCCGACCCACCACTCGCCGGCCCGCAGACGGAGGCTGGAGAGGGGCTGCGGTTGCTGGGCGGCGATCCGGAAGGGGCGACTCGGCGGCCCGTCGACCTCGTGGCCGTCGATGCCCCAGCGCAGCCGGAGGCGGGCGCGCTCGGCCGGCAGGTTGGGGACCCGCCAGGCGTAGACGCCGCGCCGCGGGTCGAGCATGGGCGTCAGCCGGAGGGGGAAGCGTCGGCCGTCGTCGACCGACAGCAGGATCTCGAACTCGTCGACCCCGGCAGGCAGGCCGGACCAGCGGACGACGTGGACCCGGTCGGCAGTCAGGGTCTCGCCCTCGGCCGGGGCGAGGACCTCGCCGCGGGCCAGGCTCGCCTCGGCCGGCAACGAGGTCAACGCGGCGGCGGCGAGCAGGGCCGCGACCGCGCGGCTCGGGACCCGTTCGAGCCAGGAGGGGAGGCCCGGCATGGCGGCAGCATGGTGCGGCGCTCACGGGCGCCGAGTCAAGTGGGAGGTGTTCGCAGGCGGCGGGCCCGGTGTAGAATGGACCCACGGCCCGGGCCGGGGGAGGGCACCATGGCAGGCGTCATCGGCTTCGGTTGCACCCGTCGCGGCGGCAGCCGCGGATTCACCCTGATCGAGCTGCTGATCGTGGTGGCCATCATCGGCATCATCTCCGCGATCGCCATCCCCAGGCTGCTGCACGCCCTGCAGTCGGCCCGCCAGAAGCGGACCCAGGCGGACATGCGGACCCTCGCTCAGATCATCGCCATCTACCAGCAGGACAACACGAACTACCCCCTCCTCGCCGACGGCACGGTCTCTCAGATCAGGCAGTACCTGGTGCCACACGCCTCTGGCAACCTGGTCGAGATCGACGGGTGGCAGCAACCCATCCGCTACCAGAGCAGCGGCATCGAGTACACCCTCATCTCCTTCGGCGCCAACTACGCTGCCGACGAGCCGTACATCACGGGTCCGACGCGGCGCTTCCGCGACGACATCATCGTCGCCAGCGGCGCGTTCGTGCAGTGGCCGGAAGGGGTCCAGGGCGACTGAGGCGATCGGCGCCGGCCGCGAGCGGGGGCTCTCGCGCCGCGTCCCGCCCGGCGGCCGCCCGCCCTGTCCGCCCGGTTCCAGGTACACTCGAGCGGTGAGGATCGGCGGCGTCCACTACCGCACCGTCTGGCTGGCCGACGACGGCTGGTCGGTCGAGGTGATCGACCAGACCCGGCTGCCGCACGAGCTGGTGGTCGCACGCCTCTCCACCCTCGAGGCGGTGGCGGAGGCGATCGTCGCCATGCGCGTGCGCGGGGCGCCGCTGATCGGCGCCGCGGCGGCGTACGGCCTCTGTCTCGGGCTGCGCGAGGACGCCAGCGACGGGGGCCTGGAGCGGGCGGCGGCGGCGCTCGCCGCGACCCGGCCGACGGCGGTCAACCTGGCGTGGGCGCTGGCCGAGATGCGGGGCGCGCTCGAGCCCCTGGAACCGCGGCAGAGGGTGGCCGCGGCCTACGCCCGCGCCGCCGCCCTGTGCGACGACGAGGCCGAGACCTGCCGCCGCATCGGCGAGCACGGCGAGCCGCTGCTGCGCCGCCTCGCCGCAGGCAAGGGGGGGGCGACGGTCAACGTCCTCACCCACTGCAACGCCGGCTGGCTGGCCACGGTCGACTGGGGCACGGCGCTGGCGCCGGTGTACCTGGCCCACGACCGCGGCCTGCCGGTCCACGTCTGGGTCGACGAGACCCGGCCGCGCAACCAGGGGGCGGCCCTGACCGCGTTCGAGCTCGGCGCCCACGGGGTGCCCCACACCCTGGTCGTGGACAACGCCGGCGGTCACCTGATGCAGCGCGGGCTGGTCGACCTGTGCCTGGTGGGGACCGACCGCACCACCGGGACCGGCGACGTCGCCAACAAGATCGGCACCTACCTCAAGGCCCTGGCGGCGCACGACACCGGCGTGCCGTTCTGGGTCGCCGCCCCCTCCTCGTCGGTCGACTGGGGGCTGCGGGACGGCCTGGCCGAGATCCCGATCGAGGAGCGCGCGCCGGAGGAGGTGACGCGGGTCAGAGGGCGCGCCGCCGACGGCACGGTGCTCGAGGTCGAGGTGGCGGCGCCCGGCACCGTGGCGTCCAACTTCGCCTTCGACGTCACCCCGGCCCGGCTGGTGACCGGGTTGGTGACCGAGCGCGGACTGTGCGAGGCCTCGGCCGCTGGCCTGGCCGGCCTCTTCCCCGAGCGGGGCCGACCGGGCGACCCTCCCTGACGGCGGGGCTCAGCTGGCGGCCAGGATGGCGCGGTCGAGGGCGATGTTGTCGCGGTGGCCGGTGAAGCGCGCGACGACCCTGCCGCGAACCGGGTAGCCGAGCAGGTAGAGGTCGCCGACGATGTCGAGGATCTTGTGCCGGGCGAACTCGTCCGGGAAGCGGAGCTCGGTGTTGACGACGTCGTCGTCGCCGACCAGGATGAAGTTGTCGAGGCGGCCGCCGGAGCCGAGGCCGAGCTCGTTCATCATCGGCAGGTCGCGCAGGAACCCGAAGGTGCGGGCGGGGGCCACCTCCCGCCGGTAGGCGTCGAAGCTCGACAGCCGGAAGTCGTAGCGCTGCTCGCCGATCGGCGGCGGGTAGCGGAGCAGGTACGACACCTCGAGCTGCTCGGCCGGCTCGAGCACCAGGCTCTTGCCGCCGCTCCCGACCTCGAACCGGCGGTCGACCACGATCTCCCGGCGGGCGGCGTCCTGGTCCTCGATGCCGATCTCCTGGAGCCGGTGGCAGAACTCGAGCGCCGAGCCGTCGAGGACCGGGATCTCGCCGTGGACCTTGACCAGCAGGTTGGTCACCCCGGCGGCGTGCAGGGCGGAGAGGAGGTGCTCGACGGTGCGGACGCTCTCGCCGCGGCGGGTCAGGGTGGTGGCGTACTCGGTGTCCGCGACCACGCCGACGTGGGCGGGGATGAGGGTGCCGCCGGGCAGGGTGAGGAAGTGGATGCCGCTGTCGGGGGGGAGCGGCTGCATGACCATGCCGGTGCGTCGTCCCGAGTGCAGGCCGAGCCCGTAGACCACGCTCGAGGAGCGGACGGTGCGCTGCGGGATGGCGGACTCGAGCAGCATCGGCGGCCGCGGTGGCGGCACGATCTCCCGCTCCGGGCCGACCCGCGCCTCGGCGCGGTCGCCGCCGGCCTCGAGCCGGCTGCGCTTCTCGGCCAGCGCGGCCGCGGCCGCGCCCACCGCCTGGTCGTAGGACAGCGGCTTCTCGAGGTAGTCGTACGCCCCCATCTTGATCGCCCGCACGGCGGTGGTTGCGGTGCCGTGGCCCGACATCATGACGACGGTGGCGTCGGGGTCGAGGGCGCGCAGCGCCTGGAGGGTCTCGAGGCCGTCCCGGTCGGGCAGCCAGATGTCGAGGAACACCACGGCCGGGCGGCGCTCCCGGTACAGCGCGAGCGCCTCCTCGCCGCTCGTCGTGGTCAGGGTGCGGTAGCCCTCGTCGGTGAGGATCTGCTCGAGCGCGGTGAGAATCCCCGTCTCGTCGTCGACGATCAGGATCAGCTCGTCCATGACCGGGGAGTGTGGCCTCTCGCCGGCGCATGGTCAAGGGCCCCTGGGGCCGGGGGGAGACCGGGCGTGGCCCCCACTCGAGCGGACGCGGGCAGCGCGCTACTCGCCGGCGGGCTCCTGCGTCGCCAGGTACTCCTCGAGGCGGGCGCGGTCGTCGTTGCGGAACGAGCGGAAGCGGAGGCCGAAGCCCTCCAGGCGCTCGCGGCCGACGTCGGTGACGCGGACCATCTCGCCGCCGCCGCGGATCGGCCTGGCCTGGCCCGGGACGGCGAAGATGAAGTCCATCGCCGAGCCCACGGCGAGGTCCCGCGGCCCGCACACCAGCATGCCGGAGCGCGACAGGTTGACCGTGTGGCACTGCAGCAGACGGGTGTCCTGGACCAGGCGGACGGCCAGGTGCACCACGAACCGGACCGCCACCCGGGGTGCGACCTCGAGCAGGTCGGCGAAGGCCTGGTAGAGCCGGGACTCGGCCCAGTCGCGGCCGACGGCGCGGTTGACGCCGCGGTCGACGAAGGTCTGCGCCTCGGGCAGGGCGTCGGCCTCGGACAGGAGCATGAACCCGGCCGGGCGGCAGCTGGAGCCGGCCTCGCGCACGGCGGCGAGGAGGTTGTCGAGCGGCAGGCCGACCACCGGGTAGGCGACCACCACCAGCTCGAACGCGGTGCCGCGGACCAGGTCCAGGACCAGCTCGCTGGAGGGGCTGGTGTGGACGGCGAACTCGGCCCGGTGGAGCACCGGCGCGATCTGGCGCAGCAGGGCCGGGTCGGCGCCGACGACCAGCACGTGCCGCCGAGGGTCCGTCATCGGCTCGATGATACAGCGGCCTCCGGTCGCCCGTGCCCGACGCCGCCGACGCCGGCTCCGACCGGCCCGGGAGCGGGGCCGGGGGCGGGAGCGGGGGGCGTCGACCGGTGCCGGCGCCGCCCGCTCGGGCTATCATAGGGCTCGTGAGCCTCGGCGACCGACACGTGCTGCTGGTCGGGGCAGAGCCGGACACGATCCGCCAGCTGACGCCGGCGCTGCGCGTCAGCCGCTTCACCGTGCACACGGTCCCGGCCTCCGAGCTGGTGCTCGACCTCATCCAGGGGACCCGCTTCGAGGTCGTGCTGGTGTGCTACCCGCTCGCGGACATCTCGATCGTCAACCTGATCCGGGCCATGCGAGACCGGACCTCGTCGTGCCGCAACTGCGGCCTGCTGCTGCTCACCCAGCGCGACGTGACCGAGCAGGCCCGGTCCTACCTCAACCGCGGCGCCAACCGGGTGCTGACGATCGACTGCGGCGACCAGCGGTTGCTGCAGACGGTCAACGAGCTGATCAACGTCGCGCCGCGGGTGAGGATCCGCACTCTGGTCAGCGTCGAGGTGGGCATCGGGCTCGACCGCAGCGAGGACCTGGGCCGGGCCGAGAACCTGTCCCGCACCGGCATGCTCCTGTGCGGCACGCGGCGGTTCCCGGTCGGCACCGAGCTCGACTTCGAGTTCTTCGTCGACGGCTGCGACGAGGCGGTGCGGGGCACCGCGGAGGTGGTGCGCACGACCGACCCGGAGCGGGAGGGGGTGGACGGCCTGGGGGTCAGGTTCTCCCACCTGGTGCCCGGCAGCCGCGAGCGCCTGGACGAGATCCTGGAACGCTCCTCCCGCTGAGCCGGTTGGCCAGCCCGGCCGCCGGTCTCCCGGGCCCTGGGGCCGTGCTATCCTGTGGCCCGGCTGGTTGGCCCGTCGAGCGGGCCGGCGGAGAGTGAACCGTGGCCGACGCAAAGCAGTTCCTGTGTCCGTCCTGTGGTGCGCTGCTCAACCGGGAGCGGGCCGAGCTCATCACCCTGAACGCCAGGTTGCGGGGCCCGCGCTTCGCGGTCAGCTTCCGGGTCGACGTCCCCGCCGAGCTCGGGGTCTACGGGGCGGAGTGGGACCCCAGCGTGGTGCTCGAGGAGGGCTGCCTGGTCGAGTTCCACTGCCCGGGCTGCGGTCACGACTTCACCACCTCGTACTCGCCGGAGTGGGCCGAGGTGAAGATGGTCGAGGGCGAGCACGAGTACGTGGTGGTGTTCAGCAAGACCTTCGGCCAGCACTCGACCTTCCTGTTCGACTACTCGGCGCGACGGCTGGTGCGCACCTTCGGCCACGCGACCGAGGACTACGTCGCCCAGTTCGGCAAGAACATCAACTTCTTCGGCTCCTAGGGACGCGTCGCGCGGCGCCGGGCGAGCGGGAAAGGGTGCGGCGTGGCCGAGAACCGGGTCGTCGACGTCTTCACGATCCTGCCGATACTGCAGGGCCTCGAGGACGAGCTCGGGGAGCTGTACCTGTGGTTCTCGGACCTGTTCGAGGCCAACCCGGCGGCCTCGGTCGCGTTCGCGCGGCTGTCCCGCGACGAGCGCAACCACTCCAGCATGGTCGCCTACCTGCGACGCCTGGTGCGCCAGAGCTCGAGTCGCTTCGCCGCGGTCATGACCGACGCTGGCCGGGTCGAGGACGCGCTGCGCCAGGTGCGCGCCTGCCGGCAGCTCCCCACGCCCCCGCACCTCGAGGACGCGGTCCGGCTCGCGGTGGCGCTGGAGATGGCCGCGGCCGAGGCTCACCTGCCGCGGACGGTCGGCGCCGAGGACGAGGAGCTGCGCCGGTTGCTCGAGGGCCTCGGGGCCGGCGACCGCGAGCACCTCGAGCGGCTGCGCGCCCTGGCGGCGGACCTCGGCATCCCGGCGTAGCGGCACCGGCCG
>CAYTJW010000306.1:0-6442 GCA_964438135.1 uncultured Thermoanaerobaculia bacterium | reverse complement strand
GCAGATGGCGGTCTTGGAGATCCGGACCAGCACGTCGTTGGGGCCGACCTCGGGCAACGGCACCTCGCTCATCCACAGCCCCGACACCTGCTCATTCGCCGCGCATCTTGACACGCACTGGGCGGGCGCGTAGAAACGGAGACAGCCACTCGTGTCGGCGGTGAGGAGGACGACCATGGAGCGCCATCCGCGGAGAGAGAGAGAGAGAGAGAGAGAGAGAGACTGTCGTAGATGGCTGACGTGCGCAACGATTGGCGTCGCCGTCTGCCTCGCCTCACCACCCGTCACGGCGCAGAGCGCGGGCGTGGAGCGGCACTGGCTCGCCTTTGACGAGACGGCTCAGCTCCCGGCGCTCATGTTCGGCTCAGGAGCGGTCGAGGTGACCTCGGCCTCGAGCGGCGCCGCATCCGGCGGCGGTACGGTCTCCTGGGTCCAGTATTTCGAGCGCTCGGACGACCTCGGCATGTGGCACGTCTACTATCGCCAGGAGTACTCGCACCCCCAGCTGGGCCGGGCGGTACCGGTGCTCGGCACCTCGCTGTCGCTCCACTTCGCGCCCGACGGTGAGCTCCGGCGCGCCAACCTGGCCCAGCTGACCGACGTGCCGCCCCTGCCGCAGCCGACCGTGACGACCGCGCCCCAGGCCTTCGCCGTCGCCCAGAGCGGTCTGGCCAGCTGGCCGGGCTTCGCGCCGGGCAACCCGGCCACCTGGGACGCGGGCACCATGGCGACGATCCTGGACCACTCCCAGCTGAGCCTGGCCACGCTCCCGGAGACCGGCACCCACCGCTGGCAGTGGCTGGTGCCGACCATCGACGCGCACGGGCGGCCGTGGCGAGTGCTGTTGGACGCGGTGACGGGAGCGATCATCGGCGTCGTGCCGGGTAACCCGTCGAGCGGTCTGGCGATCCCCTGTTTCCCCAACCCGGTGGCGGACGAGGACGCCTCCGCTGCTCCAGAGAACACGTGCGTGCCGGTGCGCGCAGTGTGGGCGAACCCGTGCGCTTCATGCCAGTACCCCTGCTCCACCTGCCAGTACGACTCCGGGAACCCGTGCGGCGACGGCACGCCGTGCACCCATGAGGCTGTCGCCGAGGGCGGCGACGGGTCACCACAGATCGAGGTCTACCACGGCATGCCGAGCGACGAGTGGCACTACCACTGCATCATCGACGGGGACGAAGGCAAGTTCATGCGGGTCGGTCTCCGCGCCGTTCCGGGGCAACCGGAGCCGCGCTACGACACGTACAGCGGCAAGAGGTCTGGCGGTTGGGCGCCTCATGCTCAGTATCGGCGCATGGCCGGAGACGCGATGCACAACACCCGCAAGACCATGGAGGTCTTCCGCGACGCGTTCGGGTGGTGCGGAGTCGACGGCAGCTGCGCCACCGCCCGCGTCGTCGTCGACGCTCGTGATGGCGAGCCGGCCGAGTTCCAGTACGGCCCCACCAACCCGGTGGAGGGACCGGTCGACTCCGTGACGTTCTTGCCACCCGACCCGGATGGGACGTTCTCGAAGTCCGCAGCCCTCGACGTGGTCGCCCACGAGTGGACCCACGGTGTCAGCAAGCACTCGCCGGTGGACTTTCACTCGTTGTGTGCCCCACCGGCCATGTCGGAGCCGTGCGAGATGGCCGAGGGGTTCGCCGACGTGGTGGGTCACTACGTGGAGCGGAAGGTCCACACAACCGATCCGCCGCCACCTCCCGCGTGCCAGGAGGAGCACCGGGACTGGATCGCGGGAGAGGACTGGGACCCGGACAACCACCAGACACGGTGGCGTCGCGCCGACCAGTTCGACCAGAACGACTGCACGCCGTTCCACTGGTCGGTGCACACCTCGGACGACGACTGCTACGAAATCCACAGCGTCGGCAACCGCCTGGCGGTAGCGTTCCGTCTCATGGCCGAGGGTGGTCGGAACCCGGGCCACCAGAACCCGGGCTGCCCTGGCTGTCCCGACCTGCTCGTGACACCGCTGGAGCCCGATCCTCCGGCGACCAGCCTCGACATCGCGGCGACGATCCTGTGGCGCGTGCTGACCGTGGAAGGTGACGCGGCCCTCACCGACTGGGACTACCTGCCGTTCTACGCCCACCAGGCCATCAAGGACCTCTACCCACCGCTGTCGAGCGCGTGCGAGGCCGCTCAGACGACCATGCGCGATGCCTTCCGTGCCGTGGGCTACCCGGAGAGCTTGCCCTCACCTGGGGTTCATTGCAGCGCTCCCCAGCCATGCCCCCCGGTCTGCGACGAGTGAGCCATGCGAAACCGGGCTCTCGCATGCGCCGCCGCCGCAGCCTTGTCATGCGGGCTGCTGACTACTGCCCGCGCCGAACAACCCGTCTGGGGCGAGGAGGCGTTGAGGCTCCTCGTGATTCGGAGGTACACGTATGACTCACCGGACCAGATGGGGATCTGGTCCCTCGATCCGTCCACCGGCTCGTGGAGCAAGCTCCGGCACTACTGCGACCAGGATGACGGGCTCAACTGGCCGCCGCCGGGAGGCCCGTGGCTGGGCGCTGCCGACGACCGTGTGTGGGTCCAGGCCTGGCCCGGCGACCTCGAGCTGGAGGCTGGCACCTACCGGGTCGTCGGCCGCAGGTCGCCGCTGTCGGACCCGGCGGGTTGGGGGTGGTCGGTGCAAGGCCCCGAGGTCAGCTCGACTGACGCCCAGCAGCTCGGGCTGGCGGCCGGGCGATACGGGCTCGGCTTGTGCCGCGTCATCCCCTCGAGCTCGTGGTCGACGCCCGTGTGCTCCGACTACCTGCTACCCGGCACCGGCGTACCGCTCGAGTACACGGACAGCACGCCCTGGCCCCTGCTCTACCGTTCCTCCGGCGGCGGTCTCGGCCTCGCGGCGCAGCTCCCGCCGGTCGACTGGGAGCCGCAGTGGCCGGACTACACCCCGGTCCTGCAGACCCTGAGCCTGGACCCGGAGCGCCGGGCGCTGTGGCGCGGCACCCGGCGTGGGGTCGAGCTGGTGCCGATTGCGGACGGCGGCTTCGGGGAGCCGTTTGACCACCGCGAGATCGAGTCCCCACCTTTCGACGACCCGGAGACGGAGGTGCGAGCTCTGCACTACCACCCTCTTCGCCACGAGCTCTTCGTGGCCACCTCGGGCGAGTGGTACTTCACGAGTCTCACGGACGCGCTCGAGCTGGTGAACCCGGACCTCGTCGACCCATTCGGCGAGCGAGTGCCGGTCGCGTTCACCTCCCTCGGCCGCCTCCCGCCGACCCGCGAGCAGCTGCTGCCGGTGACCGCGCACGGACCGGGTCGCAACGGTACGCTGTGGACCTCGGAGCTGTGGCTCTACAACCCCTCAGCCGAGCCGACCACGGTGCGGCTGCGACGCGTCGCGGCGCCGGCCGGAGAGCGGACCGTGGAGCTCCCCGGCCACGCCTCGACCAGGGTCCCAGACCTGCTCGCCTTCCTTGGCGGCGGCCCGTCAGGCGACGGTGCGGTGCTCGACGCCGTGGTGTTGACCGCTCCCTACCGCTGGGGCGAGCAGGTCGTGGCCGCGTCGCGCATCTCGACCCCGGCGCCCGAGGGCGGCCGCTTCGGCCACGCGGTGACCGCGGCGCCGGGTCGGGCCGGTTACTCGAACCACCTGGTCTGGCTCGGCGAGCCCGAGCCGGACTGGATGGTGCCGACCCTGCGGCAGATCCCGTACGCCGGCACCTCCACCCTCTACCTCGACCTCGGCTCGCCCGGCCGCTTCCGACACAACCTCGGTGTGGTCAACGACTTCGACGAGCCGGTCACGCTCAGCCTGCGGTGGGGTCACATGGAGCTCGGCGAGCACGAGTACTTCCCGCCGGACATGCCCGAGCAGCCGGCGGGGGCTATGCAGACCTTCGAGGTCGCCCCGCACAGCGTGCGAATGGTGGCGCTCGAGGAGCTCTTCCCGCCCGAGGTGGTCGAGGTGTGGCCGCCGCGGATCGGGGTCTGGGGCTCCCGGCCGGCGGCGGTCTGGATGTCGATGGTCGACAACCTGACCGGGGACGCCACCTTTGTCCCCTACTCGTCGATGCACTGGGGGACGGATCTCGTCCTCGCCGAGGTGCACGACGTGCGCTCCGTGGTGCCGGTCGTGGCGCACGCGGCGGGAGCCGGGGGCACCGCCTGGCAGACCGACGTCTACGGTCTCGACTGGCTGCTCCACTACTACCAGCCCCTGGCCTGGCTGCAGCCGGCGGACCGCCTGGGTGACTGCGGCGGCGCGGCTGCCGCCGGCGAGATCAGCCAGGTCCTGCGCGGCGAGGTCGCGCAGCCGCCCGGCGCCTGGCCGCTCGACGACGCCTTCTGGACCACGGTCGTCCGCGACGTCGCCCGCGCCTTCACACCGTGCGCCAGCGACGAGGACCTCCAGGCCGCCTTCGAGCTCCTGTCGGCGAGCTGGCTGACCGGCTGGAGCCGCACCTACACCACCCGCCCGGACGGCGGCACATACGGCGACATGCTGCCCTTCTATCCCGAGGGCGGCTGGCCGGTGCAGCACTTCGCCGGCGTGGAGGTCGGCGAGGCGTTCCGGGTCAACGTCGGCCTCTACAACGGCGACCACCAGCACGCCATCACCCACCGCCTGTCGCTGTACGCGGCCGACGGCTCGCTAGCTGCCGAGCGGACGCTGACCCTGCAACCGGTGGCCAGCGTCCAGCGGCGACTGGAGCACCTCCTCGGGCTCGAGGTCGGGACCCTGCCCGCCGGCACCTACGGCCTCACGGTGCTGCCGCTCGACGACCCCGAGCACGGCGTCCAGGGCCGCTCGTGGGCCTGGGTGTCGCTGGTCGACAACGCGACCGGCGACCCGACCAACTGGTGGTAGCGCGGCGCGGCGGGCCCGGCTACCAGCTCAGCACGACCTTGCCGGCCTCGCCGGCGCGCATGGCGGCGAAGCCCTGCTCGAAGTCCGCGACCGGCAGGCGGTGGGTGATGACGGCCGAGATGTCCAGGCCGCTCTGCAGCATGCTGGTCATCTTGTACCAGGTCTCGAACATCTCGCGGCCGTAGACGCCCTTCAGGAACAGGCCGTGGAAGCAGACCAGGCCCCAGTCGAGGGCCACCGGCTGGGGGAAGATGCCGAGCACCGCCACCCGGCCGCCGTGGTTCATGACCGCGACCATGTCCTGGAAGGCCTGGGCGTTGCCCGACATCTCCATGCCGACGTCGAAGCCCTCGGTCATGCCGAGCTCCTTCATCACGTCGGCCAGCTTCTCGCGGCGCGGGTTGACGGCCCGCGACGGCTTCATCGGCTGAGCCAGGGACAGCCGGTAGTCGTTGACGTCGGTGATGACCACGTGGCGGGCACCGACGTGGCGGGCGATGGCCACCGCCATGATGCCGATCGGCCCGGCGCCGGTGATGAGCACGTCCTCGCCGACCAGGTCGAAGGAGAGGGCGGTGTGGACGGCGTTGCCGTAGGGGTCGAAGATCGACGCCACCTCGTCCGGGATGTCGGCCGGCAGCTTGAAGGCGTTCGACGCCGGCAGGCTCAGGTACTCGGCGAAGCAGCCGGTGCGGTTGACGCCGATGCCGATCGTGTTGCGGCACAGGTGGCGGCGGCCGGCGCGGCAGTTGCGGCAGTGGCCGCAGGTGCAATGCCCCTCGCCCGACACCCGGTCGCCGGGGGCGAAGCCGGTCACCAGCTCGCCGACCCGCTCCACCGTGCCCATGAACTCGTGGCCGACCACCATCGGCACCGGGATGGTCCGCTGCGACCACTCGTCCCAGTTGTAGATGTGCAGGTCGGTGCCGCAGATGGCGGTCTTGGAGATCCGGACCAGCACGTCGTTGGGGCCGACCTCGGGCCGCGGCACCTCCTCCATCCACAGCCCCGGCTCCCGCTTCGCCTTGACCAGCGCCTTCATCGTCTCCGGCATGGGCTCCTCCTCCCGGCGTCCGCCGGGCGGATGGTAGCAGAGTCGCCAGCCTGGTCCGCGCCGCCGGCCGGGGGCTCGGCCGCGCCCAGCGCCAGGTCGACCGCGGCCGCGACCGTGCGGCCGCCCAGCCGGATGAGGCCGTACACGCCGCCGACGACCGCGTCGTGGACCAGGCGGACGCCGCGGCTCGGCAGCGCCACCAGCGGGATCGCCTCGAGCACGGAGAACGGGCGCCGGGCGATGCGGCGGTGGGCCCGCTCGACCGCCCGCGACCCGCCCTCCACCCCATCCCGCAGCAGGGCGTTGAGACCCCGCCAGCGCCGCACCGCGAGCGGGGTCACGGCCCGTCCTCGCACCAGGACCGGATCTGCGCGTACACCCCCGGGTGGCGGGCGAGGCGCAGGTGGCCGACGCCGGGCATGACGCGGACGTGGCTGGCCGGGAGCGCGGCGTCGCGGGCGGTCGCGCTCGCGACCGGCACCAGGGCGTCGCCGAGCAGCGCCGCCAGCCACGGCAACCGGGCCATGGTCCCGGCGACGACGTAGTGCTGGACCCCG
>CAYTJW010000305.1:0-6447 GCA_964438135.1 uncultured Thermoanaerobaculia bacterium | reverse complement strand
CGCGGTCGGGTTCCACGGGAAGGCCAGCGGCGGCCACTGCCGGCTGGCCTCGAGGGCGGCCCAGGCCAGCGGCAGCAGCCACACCCGGAGCGCCGGGCGGGCGAGGAAGGCGAGGCCCGCGGTCGCGGCCCAGGGCAGGGCGAGGATGGCGGCCATGACCAGCAGGCAGAGGACCGCCAGCGGCCAGGGCAGGCCGCCGAAGTGGTCCATCACCGCCACCACCCAGGAGGTCGCCACCGCCCAGTGGACGATGCCGGCCACAAGGCCGAGGCCGAGCGCCGCGCGGGGGCGGCGGGCGTGGCGGAGCGCCTCGAGCAGGAGCCCGGGAAAGAGCAGCACCAGCGGCGCCAGGTTCGCCCCCGGCATGGCCAGGGCCAGCGCCAGGCCGGACGCCCCCGTCAGGAGAGCGGGCCGCGACCGCCGCAGGAGGTCCGCTGCCATGGCGGGGAGTATAGCGACCCTCCCTGGGGACAGGCCGCGACCGGCCGCCCCGTCGGCTGTGCCCTTCGCGCGCCGCGGCGGCGCAGGGGCTGACCCAGTCCTGGCAGGTCCGCCCACGTGCGGTCGAGAACCGCGCCCCCGGAGGCGAGAGCGAATCGCTCCACGCCGACCTCGTCGGCGGCGGCGGCCGACCGGGGGCGTCGCCGTGCTCAGCGCAGGCGCTCGCGCAGGCGGTCGTAGACCTCCCGCCGGTGGCCGACCGCGACCACCAAGACCTCGAGGCGCTGCTCGACCGCGCGGTAGACGATGCGCCAGTCCCCGGTCCGCCAGGAGCGCAGCCCGCGGAGGGTCAGCTGCAGCGGCTTGCCGCGGAGGGGGTCGGTGGCCAGGACCCCCACCGCCGCACGGACCCGCGTGCGCACCTGCGGGTCGAGGCGCCGGATGGCCCGGGCCGCCGACGGCGTGTAGCTAACCGTCCAGCTCACGCCAGAGCTCCTCGTGGGAGATCGACTCCCCCCGCTCGGCCTCCTCCAGGCCGCGACGCACGGCCGCCGCCATCTCGTCGTCGGCGAGGATCTCGAGCGTCTCGAGCAGCCCCTCGTACTCGTCGACCGAGATCAGGACCCCGGCCGGCCGCCCCGAGCGGGTGATGAGGACCTGCTCGCCGAGGTCCACCACCTCGGCCAGCAGCCGGGGTAGGTGGGTCTTGGCCTCCGACAGGGTCACCGTGTCCATCCGTCACCTCCCCAAACCAGAATCTGGACCAGATTTCTGATCCTGTCAAGGGCGGGTGGTGACCGCCGAGTCGCCGAACGGGCGAGCCCGGGACCGCTTCGACCGGCCGCTCTCAGGGCTCCGAGAGCGACCACCGGTCCGTGGTCGCCTGCTCGAAGCCGTCGGAGAAGACGACGTTCGCGTCGGCCAGGAAGAGCGAGCTCACCTCCACCGCGGTGAGGGCGCGGCCCCAGATCCGCACCTCGTCCACGACCCCGTCGAGGAAGTCGGAGCCGCCCATCGCGTCGGACCTCCGTCCCAGCGTCAGCGGCTCGCCGCTGTCGAGCGAGCCGGAGCGCGGGGTCGGGTCGAACTCCAGCACCGGCCGACCGTCGACGAAGATGTGGCCGCCATCCGGGGAGTCGCGGTCGACGGTGACGCAGACGAAGTGCAGGAGGCCGTCGTCGACGTAGGCCTCCGGGACGTTGGCCGTGAAGTTGGCTGCCCCGCTCGCGTCCGCCATCCCCGTTCCCACGCGGCCGTTCGCGAGGTACACCTCGTAGCCGCGTGGCGGCTCGCCGCCGCGCTTGTCGACCACGGCTGGCCACCAGGGCGGTGAGGCCGACGTGCGGACCCAGAAGCAGGTGGAGTAGTCCCCTGTCCCCACCTGGAGCGCGGGCGCGTCGGCAGCGACCACGTGCGAGCCCGCCGTGGCCTCGAAGGCGAAGGCGCTCCCGTAGGCGCCCCAGTCGAACCCGACGCCGACCAGCGTGCCCGCGTTGCCGTGGCCGCTGCTGTCGTCGCCGTTGCCGTCGCCGCGCCACCACGCGCGGAGGTCCTTGAGCGCCGACCCGGCCCACCGGCGGGCCCGGACGCTGGTCCCCCAGGGGTCCGAGGGCGAGTACGAGCTGGTCCACGTCACCGCCCCCGGCGCCACGGCGGGGCCATACTGGTCGCCCCGCGTGGTGGAGTTGAGCTGCACCTCGCCGCCGACCGGTACCCCGTCCGGGTCCAGGCTCTGACCCTGGACGCTGAGACCGTCGAGGTCGCCGCCTGCGGAGCCCTCGCTCGTCCACGCGACCAGGAACGTCCCGCCAGGGTCGGCGGCGACGCGCGGGTGGCTCTGCGCTCCGGCCGTGGTGGTGTTGACCTGGAACTCCGACCCGAGCGGCGTCCCGGACTCGTCGAACGCGCGTGCCACGATGGCGCGGTCCGGGTCGGAGCCGGACGAGTAGTCGTCCCAGACCACCATCACCCTGCCGCTGCTCGCCGCCACCGCAGGGGAGGGCCAGTCGGGCATCGTGACGACGGGGTCGACCGTGAAGCCGCCCAGCGACGTGCCGTCCGCGAGATAGCGGTGACCTTCGACCAGGTCGTTTCCTCCGTCGTAGTCTTCCTTGTACCAGACCACCACGATGTCGCCGGCAGCGGTGACGGCGGCGGCCGGCGCGCCCAGCTCGCTCCCGTCGGTGCCCCCTTGGTAGTAGCGGACTTTCTGCGCCTCCGCCACCAGGAAGCTCGGTCCGACCGGCTGGCCATCGGCGCCGAATGGCCTGGCCTTGATGGTGTAGTTCTCACCCTCCTGGAAGAGCGGGATCGTCCAGCGCAAGACGTACCTCCAGGCCAGCACGAACTGCCCCTCACCGGCTGCCACGACGACGCACTCGTGCGCCGGCTCGTCGAGCACCAGCTCCTGTCCGTCCGGGCTCCCGCCGGCCGGGAAGGCCCGGCCCTCGCAGCCGAGCCACACCACCACGGCGTTGCCGGCGCTGTCCGCCGCCGCAGAGAGCTGGGGCTGCCGCCCGACGGAGGGATCGCCCACGCCGAAGTCCTCGGTCAGCGGGCTGCCATCCGGCGCGAATCGCCGGCCCCGGAGCATGTTGACCGAGGCCCACCACACGACGAGCAGGCTGCCGTCGGGCCCGACCGCCACGGCCGGGGTCTCCTGGTCGCCCGTCGTGACGTCGTTCACCAGGAAGTCGCCGGCCAGGTCCGGTGGGACCGCGGCCATCGGGGCCCCCAGGTAGACCAGCCCCACCAGTGCTGCCGCGAGGAACGTCGACATGGCGGACCTCCTGTCCGCGGGGCCTTGCGTGAGGGGCCGAGGCCATCCCGGGCTCCGTGGTGCCATCGGGACGAGCGTAGCACTCGGGGGCGCCCCCGGCGCCTCCCGGCGGGGCGCGCGTCGACCGATCGGGACGGCGTCGCTACGGCGCGGTCGCCGACCAGGCGGAGGCGTCGCCGGACTCGAAGCCGTCGGCGAAGACGGCGGCCGGCCGGCGGCCGAGGAGGAAGCCCATGACCTCGGCCGCCAGGGTCTCCCTGGTCGACGGCGCGACGCCGTCCTGGAGGCCGCCGAGCTCGAAGGACGCCGCCACCGTCCGGTGGGAGCCGGCGTCGGCGGCGATGGCGCAGTCGTAGGCCGGCGAGCTGTTGCCGAGGATCGCGACGCCGGCGGCCGTGGGGACGAGGTGGTCGATGTACGAGCTCTCGCCCGCGTAGACGAAGTCCATCCCCTCGGTGAGCTCGCCCGGCCGGCCGAGCACGTGCGCCAGGTCGCCGCTCCCGTCCTGGGTCGCGCCGAGGCCGAAGGAGGGACGGAAGTCGAACCCGCCGACGGTGGGGTCGTAGGCCCAGGTGTCGCCGCCCTCCAGGTAGACGCTGCCGCCGCCGGCCAGGAAGCCGACGATGGCAGGCCCCTCGGCGTCCGAGCTGGCGACGACGTGGTTCTGAGGGTAGATCCCGAAGCTCGCCCAGAGGGTGGAGTAGCGGTCCAGCTCGTTGACCGGGAGGGTCTGGGAGAGCGAGCCCGAGAAGCCCAGGTTGGCGAGGGTGGCGGCGATGACCGGACCGCTCGACTGGTCGCTGGTCGGGTCCCAGACGAGGTAGTCGAGCCTGCCGATGATGAGCGCGATCCGGGACAGGGTCTCCCCGCCCGCGAAGGTGGCCCGCACCGACAGCTCGACGGCGCGCCCGGTCGGGGAGCTGGCCGCGACCGCGAAGGTGAGCGGGTCAAGGGTGTTGGCGACCGCCTCGCCCGCGCCGATGTCGCCGAAGGCCGCGGTCGCGTCCGTGACCGTCAGGTAGGGGTCGGTGGCGCTCAGCTCGACCTGGACGCCGGTGGCCGGTGCGCCGAAGTTCCGCAGGGTGGCGACGAGGTCGACGGTCTCGCCGGGGTCGGGGCGGCCGTTCGGGGTGCCGCCGGTGTCCGCGAGCTGCTGGCCGACCGGGACGACCACCGGGGAGGGGGAGGAGAAGCTCAGGGTGACCTCGTCGGCGAAGACCTTCGCCGTCTCGGTCGCCCCTCAACAGTCCCCGCCGGCCGTGGCGACGAGGCTGACCCGGACCCGGTGGACCGCGAGCGGGTCGACGCCGGGCAGGTACGCCAGCTCGTCCCCGACGTGGAGCGAGTAGCTGCCCCACTCCTCGTCCGGCGCCGGGATCAGGTGGAGCGTGTCGCTGCCGGTCCAGGGGCAGTCGGGGGTCCGGCGGAGGATCATGGTCGCGCCGAGGGGGCGGCCGAGGTGGTCCTCGTACTGGAGGGCGACGGCGGCCGCGGCCCAGGCGCCGTCGGCGGTCGCCTGGAGCCTGGCCTTGACCGAGAAGGCGACGTCGACCGATGGGATGACCACGGTCTGGCTCAGCCTCGCCGCGCCGTCGCCGGTGCCCTTCTCGGCCAGCACCTCGAGGTCGGGGTCGGCGTCGTAGGACGCGGAGCGGGCGACGCTCGTCGCCGCCCCGATGGACTCCTCCTGCCACGCGGGCGGCAGGTCGGTCTCGAACCCGCCGTTGGTGACGAGCTCCAGCGCCGGCAGGCTGGGCGGCACCAGGAGCAGGGCGACCAGGGCCGCGGTGTGACGTCTCATGGCAGGCTCCCTTCCCGCGGCCCGCGAGGTGCCGGGCCCGGCGCCCGACAGTATGCGCCTCCCGCGCCCATCCGTGCCCCCCGGGAAGGACGTCGTGGCCGTCGAGGGGAGCTTGACGGGACGCCACTCCCCCTCCCCCTCCCCGCCCACCCCGGACCTGCGGGCTCGCTCGACCGCTGTGGCAACGGACGTCTCGACGGCTGCCGGTGCGCTCCGCTAGACTGCGGCCGGCCGCGCCTGGTGGCGGCCGCAGCTCAAGGAGGACGAGCCATGGGGACCACGGTGCTGGAGCGAGTTCGGGAGCAGGCGAGGAGCCTCGGCCGCACGATCTGCCTGACCGAGAGCGACGACCCGCGCAACCTGCACGCGGCGCAGAAGCTCGCCGAGACCGGCTACGCCAGGCCGGTGCTGGTCGGCTCGGCCGACGCGATCCGCGCCCTGGCGGCGGAGTGCGGCGCCTCGCTCGACGGGGTCGAGGTGGTCGACGTCCTGACCACGCCGCGCCTCGACCGCTACGTCGAGGTGGCGTGCGAGATCCGCAAGAGCAAGGGGCTGACCCCGGAGCAGGCGCGCGAGTGGCTCAAGGACACCTGCGTCTTCGCCGCCACCATGGTCTGCGCGGGCGACGCCCACGGCTACGTCTCGGGCGGCGGCAACCCCAAGGGCTACAACCACGACACCGCGGCCAAGACCCGCCCCGCCCTGCAGCTGTTCCGCATGGCCAAGGGCATCAGGACCGCCTCGTCGTTCTTCATCATGCAGCTGCCGGACCCCAAGTGGGGCTACAACGGGGCGCTGTTCTACGCCGACTGCGGCCTCAACATCAACCCCGACTCGGACCAGCTGGCCGAGATCGCGGTCTGCACCGGGCGCTCCTTCGCCGCCCTGACCGGCGACGAGCCGCGGGTGGCGATGATCAGCTGCTCGACCCTCGGCTCGGCCAAGGACCCGATCGTCGACAAGGTGGTCGAGGCGCTGGCCAAGGCGCGGGCCATGGCGCCGGAGATGAAGATCGACGGCGAGTTCCAGTTCGACACCGCGGTCATCCCGGCGGTGGCGGCCAAGAAGGCCCCCAAGTCGGAGATCGCTGGCCGCTGCAACGTCCTCGTCTTCCCGGACCTGAACTGCGGCAACACGATGTACAAGGCGACCGAGCGGCTGGCCGGCGCCTCGGCCATCGGCCCGCTGCTGCAGGGCCTGAGGCGGCCGTTCAACGACGTCTCCCGCGGCTGCTCGGTGGACGACATCGTCGACTGCTCGGCGATGGCCGCCACCACCGAGTGGACCGAGTAGGGCGCCCGAGGGGCCGCAGACCGGGCGCGGCGCGGCAGGGGTCGAGCGCGTGGGGCGAGTCGTTCCCTGGGTGCGGCGCGCCGGCCTGGTCGTCCTGCTGGTGACGGCGGGCCTCGGCGGCGCCGCCCCGGCC
>CAYTJW010000304.1:0-6454 GCA_964438135.1 uncultured Thermoanaerobaculia bacterium | reverse complement strand
GGCGACGAGCGACGACGGTTCGCCCCGGCGGCCGGCCAGGAAGCCGTCGAACGCGGCCTCGGCCGAGGCGGCGAGCGACGCGGTGGCGGGGGCCGCGGCCGCCATCACGCCCCCTGCGCCAGCGCCCCGCCCCCGAGCCAGTCGTAGCCCTGCTCCTCCAGGGCGAGAGCGAGGTCGCGGCCGCCCGAGCGGACGATGCGACCGTCCTTGAGCACGTGCACGAAGTCCGGCACGACGTGGTCGAGCAGGCGCTGGTAGTGGGTGATGACCAGGAAGGAGCGGCGGCCGTCGCGGAGGGCGTTGACGCCGTCCGCGACCACCCTGAGGGCGTCGATGTCGAGGCCGGAGTCGGTCTCGTCGAGGACCGCCAGGCGCGGCTCGAGCACCGCCATCTGGAACACCTCGTTGCGCTTCTTCTCGCCGCCCGAGAAGCCGTGGTTGACCGAGCGCTTGAGCAGCGCCTCGTCCAGCCGCACCAGCCTGGCCTTGTCCCGCACCAGGGCGAGGAACTCGACCGCGTCGAGCTCCTCGAGGCCGCGGTGGCGGCGGACGGCGTTGAGCGCCGCCTTGAGGAAGGAGGTGTTGGAGACGCCCGGGATCTCGACCGGGTACTGGAAGGCCAGGAACAGCCCCTCGCGGGCCCGGGTCTCGGCGTCCATGGCGAGCAGGTCCTGGCCCGCGTACTCGACCCGGCCGGCCGTCACCTCGAAGGTGTCGCGCCCGGCCAGGACGTGCGCCAGGGTGCTCTTGCCCGAGCCGTTGGGCCCCATGATGGCGTGCACCTCGCCCGCGCCGACCTCCAGGTCGACACCGTGGAGGATCGGCTGGCCGTCGACGGCGACGTGCAGGTTGTCGATGCGCAGCATTGCGGTTCCCTTCCAGCTCTCAGCGGTCAGCTGTCAGCTCTCAGCTCCACCAGCCGCCCCGGGGGCGGGCTACCATTCGGCCGCCGGCAGCCCGCGCCAGCCCCTCGCGCTCCTGGCCGGGCGGGGGAGCTGACAGCGGATCGCTGACAGCTGACAGCTCTTCTCATCCCACGCTCCCCTCGAGGCTGATGCCGAGGAGCTTCTGCGCTTCGACCGCGAACTCCATCGGCAGCTTCAGCAGCACGTCCTTGCAGAAGCCGTTGACGATCATCGACACCGCGTCCTCGGTCCCGAGGCCGCGCTGCCGGCAGTAGAAGAGCTGGTCCTCGCCGATCTTGGACGTCGTGGCCTCGTGCTCGACCCGCGCCGTGGGGTTGGCGACCTCCAGGTAGGGGAAGGTGTGGGCGCCGCAGCGGTCGCCGATCAGCATCGAGTCGCACTGCGAGAAGTTGCGGGCACGCGAGGCCTTGCGGCCGACCTTGACCAGGCCGCGGTAGGTGTTCTGGCCGCGGCCGGCGGAGATGCCCTTGGCGACGATGGTGGAGGAGGTGTCGCGGCCGAGGTGGACCATCTTGGTGCCGGTGTCGGCCTGCTGGCGGCCGGTGGTGAGGGCGACCGAGTAGAACTCCCCGACCGAGCCGACGCCCTTGAGGATCACGCTCGGGTACTTCCAGGTGATGGCCGAGCCGGTCTCGACCTGGGTCCAGGAGATGCGCGACCGGTCGCCCGCGCACGCCCCGCGCTTGGTGACGAAGTTGTAGATCCCGCCGCGGCCGGTCTCCGGGTCGCCGGGGTACCAGTTCTGGACCGTGGCGTAGCGGATCTGGGCGTCGGCGTGGGCGACCAGCTCGACCACCGCCGCGTGCAGCTGGTTGGAGTCCCGGCGGGGCGCGGTGCAGCCCTCGAGGTAGCTGACGTAGGCCCCCTCGTCGGCGACGATCAGGGTGCGCTCGAACTGGCCGGTGTTGGCGGCGTTGATGCGGAAGTAGGTCGACAGCTCCATCGGGCAGCGCACGCCCGGCGGCACGTAGACGAACGAGCCGTCGGAGAAGACCGCCGAGTTGAGGGAGGCGAAGAAGTTGTCGGTCGGCGGCACGACCGAGCCCAGGTAGCGCCTCACCAGCTCGGGGTGGTGGCGGACCGCCTCGGAGAAGGAGCAGAAGACGATGCCGAGGGCGGCCAGCCGGTCCCTGAAGGTGGTGGCCACCGACACGCTGTCGAACACCGCGTCGACCGCCACCCCGGCCAGCAGCTCGCGCTCGTGGAGGGGAATGCCGAGCCGCTCGTAGGTGCGCAGGATCTCGGGGTCGACCTCGTCCAGGCTGGCCGGTCGGTCGCGGCGCGGCGCGGCGAAGCAGGAGATGGCCCGGTAGTCGATCGGCGGGTGGTGGAGGTTGGCCCAGCCCGGCTCCTCCTGGGTCAGCCAGTGGCGAAGCGCCCTGAGCCGCCACTCGAGCAGCCACCCCGGCTCGCCCTTGCGCTCGGAGATGGCGCGCACCACCCCCTCGTCGACGCCGGGCGGCAGGGTCTCCTGCTCGACGTCGGTGACGAAGCCCCAGCGGTACTCGCGGCCGGCCAGCTCGGCAACGGTCCGGGCGGCCTCGCTCATCGTCCCCTCACGCCCTCGCCGCGGCGGCGGGCTCGCTCGGCAGGGCGGCGGACGCCGCGACCACGTCGGCCACCGTCACCCGCGCCAGGAAGGAGCCGATCGCCCGCTCGAGGCCGAGCCACACCGGCCGCAGGCCGCAGTGGCTCGTGTGCACGCACGGCCCGCCGCCGGGGCCGGTGCGGGTGCAGAAGCCGGGCCGCGAGTCGCCCCCGGCCATGGCGCGGACGACCCCGTCGAGGGTCAGCCGGTCGGCCGGCACGGTCAGGGAGTAGCCACCGCGGCGGCCGCGGGCGGCCGCGACCAGGCCGGCGCGACGCAGCCTCGCCACCACCTTGGCCACGGTCGGCTCCGGCAGCCCCTCCCGGGTCGCCAGCTCCCGCACCGTCAGCTGGCCCGGGCCGGTCGCGAGGTCCATGACCAGCCGCACGCCGTACTCCTCGCCCCTGCTGACGCGCATGCACCGACCTCCCGCAGCCGGTAACGCAAAATACGGAACTCGAATTCCTGATTTCTCGCGGTCGGGCGCCGAGCGGCGGACGGGGAAGCGGGTCGGGCGGCGCCGGGTTCTGCTACGATATCCGCGTAGGCCTGCGAACGACGAAGGCCCGCGAGCTCCGACAGGAGAGGAGGAACAGATGCGCAGGATGGTCCATGTCGCGCTGCTGTGCCTGGCCGCCGGAGGCGTGCTGTCCGGCTGCGCCAGCTCGCCGCCGGCCCTGACCTTCCAGCCGGCCCAGGCGCCGACCGAGGGCTGGGTGGCCCGGGTCGACCAGTACCAGGTCGTGGTCGACGGCTCGGTGTCGATGGCCGACCTCTACCGCAAGGAGCGGAAGATCGCCATCGAGCGCCGCCTGGTCGGCGCGATGGGACAGGCGATCCCAGAGCTCGGCTACGCCGGGAGCCTGCGCGCCTTCGGGCGGCCGGAGACGCGCCTGCTGTGGGGCATGGCCCCCTCCTCGCGCTCGGGATTCGCCGCCGGCCTCGACGCCCTCGGCAAGGCCCGGGGCGGCAGCCCGCTGAGCGCGGCGCTGGCCGCGACCGCCACCGACCTCAGTGCCAACGGCGCCGCCAAGGCGGTGATCGTGGTCTCCGACGGCCGCCACCAGGGCCAGGACGAGGTCGAGGCGGCCAGGGCGCTGAAAGCCAAGCACGGCGACGGTCTGTGCATCTTCACCGTCCAGGTCGGCGACGACCCGGACGGCGCCGCCCTGCTGCGGCAGATCGCCGAGGCCGGCGGCTGCGGCTACGCCACCACCGCCGAGCGGCTGACCAACGCGGCCGACATGGCCAAGCTGGTCAGCGACGCGCTGCTCGAGCCGGACTCGGACTTCGACGGCGTCGGCGACTCCAAGGACCGCTGCCCGGGCACGCCGCGCGGGGTCGCGGTGAACCCCGACGGTTGCCCGCCCGACGGCGACGGCGACGGCGTGCCGGACTACCTCGACAAGTGCCCCGACACGCCGGCCGGGGTCAAGGTCGACGCCTCCGGCTGCCCGCTCGACTCGGACGGCGACGGCGTGCCCGACGACCGCGACCGCTGCCCGGGCACCCCGCCCGGGGTCGAGGTCGACGAGCACGGCTGCCCGACCTTCGGCTCCCCGGGCGACGTCCTGTTCGACGTCAACCGCTACCGCATCAAGCCCGAGGGCCGCAAGGTCCTCGACGCGGTGGCGAAGCACCTGGCCGAGAACCCGGGCCTGCGGCTCGAGGTCCAGGGTCACTGCGACAGGACCGGCCCCGAGGACTTCAACCGCCGGTTGTCGCAGCAGCGGGCCGAGGCGGTCGTCGCCTACCTGGTCAAGCAGGGCGTGGCCGCCGACCGGCTGGCCGCCAAGGGCTACAGCTGGGACGTGCCGGTGGCGCCGAACGACACCCGCGCCAACCGCGCCAAGAACCGCCGGGTCGACTTCAAGGCCATGTTCTGACCGGTCGACCGGCTTCTCGAACCCTCCCGCGGGGGCGCAGCGCGCTGCGCCCCCGCGGCCTTTTCGGGCGCCACGGGCCGGGTGTCGTGGCGGCGGAGGCTGCGGAGATGAGAGCTCACCTCGCCCGCTGGGTCTGCCTCGACGTCGACTCGAACCTCGCCCGCTTCGAGGAGGAGACGGCGCGCGCCGTGGCCGGCGGCGCGGAGCTGGTGGTCTTCCCGGAGCTCTTCCTGACCGGCTACGCGCGCCGCCTCGAGCCCGCGCGCGCCCGCGCCGCCTTCGCGCGGGCGTCGGCGGCGGCGCCCGGCGCACTGCTGGTGGCGGGCTCGGTCGACGAGGACGGTCGCAACCGCGTCACCGTCTGGCTCGGGGGGCGCGAGGCGGCGCGGTACGACAAGGTCCACCTGTTCCGCCCCAACGGCGAGCACGAGCGCTGGCGGCCCGGCGGGCGTCTGGTGGCGGTGGCCTGGCGAGGCCGGCGCCTCGGGCTCCTCAACTGCAACGACCTCCGCTTCCCCGAGCAGGCCCGCGCCCTGCGGCTGGAGGCACGGTGCGACCTGCTGCTGGCGGTGGCCTGGTGGCCCTGGCGCCGCGACCACGTCTGGCGGACCCTGCTCGCGGCGCGGGCGATGGAGAACGCCGTCTGGGTGCTGGGCTGCGCCGCGGCCGGCTCGGTGTGGCCGGGCGAGGGTTTCGCCGGCGCCGGCAACCACGTCTTCGACCCCGCCGGAGAGCCGGTGCGCACCGCCGACGACTGCACCTACGACCTGGCCCTCGACGCCCCCCCCGAGGTGGTGGTGGACCCGCTCGCGGAGGCGGTGGCGTTGGCGAGGGTGGAGGTGGTGGAGGTCGGCCCTCCCGTCTGAGGGCCGTGCCCGTCAGGGGACGGGAGCCGCGGCGGGGTGCGCCGGCGGCGGCTCGACCGCTTCTCGACCCCACCGGCAGGGGGGCGGTCACGAAGGAGACGGAGGCTCGGGCGGCGTCGGGCTGCCGGTCGCCGCGAGTCGCACCAGGCGCTCGAGCTGCTGGCGGAGCACCGCCTCCACCAGCGGCGCCCAGGTGGCGAGGTCCCCGGACGGGTGGAAGCCGGCTGCGACGTAGGTGAGGGTGACCCGGGTTCCGGCCGGGACCGCCTCGAGGGTGAAGGTCATCATGCCGGTCACGGCGCCAGACTGGAGCGGTCCGAGCGGTCCCTCCAGGCGCAGCACCCGGCCCGGCTGGACGTAGACGACGGCGAGGTGGCGGACGCTGCCGCCGTCGGCCAGCGCCTCGCAGAAGCAGCCTCCGGCACGGGCGTCGAGCGACAGGTTGGCCGCGTCGCCCGAGTAGGTGTGGTCCGGGCTCCACCAGCGGCCGACCTCGGTCAACGCGGTCCACAGCTGCCCGGGGGCGGCGCTGGACTCGGCGGCGAGCTCCACCCCCAGCCCCCCCGGCGTCGCGCGCGTCACCTCGGCGGCGGCGACGGTTGCGCCCACGAGCAGGGTCACGGCGGCCACGACTCGAGCCCCCATCTGCCACCTCCCGGTCGGATGATGCCACAGACCGCAGCGCCCTGGGGGGAGAGCCGGGCAGAGCCCCACCCCGAGGGCCGGGGAGACCCCCTAGAGGTACCGCCGCACCGCCTTCTCGAAGCGCTTCGCCATGACGGCGTAGCCGCGGTCGTTGGGGTGGATCTGGTCGGCCATCAGCTCCGGCTTGCCCATGATCCCGGCCAGGACGTTGGGCAGGAGCAGGCAGCCGGTGCGCTGGCGCAGCTCGCGGTAGCCGTCGCCGTAGCCGCGGTCGACCATCGGCAGGGAGATGCCGCCCACCACCACCAGGGCGCCGCGGCGGTGGATGGCGTCGACGATCTGGCCGAGGTTCCCGAACGCCTCCTCCCGGCTCACCCCGCCCATCAGGTCGTTGCCGCCGAGGGTGATCAGGACCACGCGCGGGTCGCGGTCGAGGACGTCGCGCTGGAGGCGGGCGAGGGCGGTGGCGGTGGTGTCGCCGGGGACCCCGGCGTTGACCACCGGCTGGCCGATCAGCCGCTCGAGCGCGGCCGGGTAGCTCGA
>CAYTJW010000303.1:5273-6502 GCA_964438135.1 uncultured Thermoanaerobaculia bacterium | reverse complement strand
GGAGCAGCGCCCCCACGGGCCGGCGGGACGCGCGCCGCCACGGTGGTGTCGCACGCCCCGCCGGCCGCCCCGACCCGCTCTCCCTCGCCCTCCTGCCCCGAGGGGCGGTCGGGCCTGCCCTCCCCTCGCCCGCCCAACCCCAGGCGCCCCGGCCCTGCGGCGGGTCCGGCCGCCCACCGCGCCCGCCCCGGAGGATGCCCGCCGACCACCGGTGGTGCGACTGGCCGGGCCGGAGGCCCTGCAGCACGCTGGCGGGCTGTCGCCCGGCTCGGGGGTGACGGCTGTCACAGGTGAGAGCGAGACACCATCGCTAAGCTCGGCAGCGGATGAGACTGGGAATCGGAGGAATTCCAATGCACCGATCGCACGTCCCCATCGTCGTCGCCACCGCCGCCCTGACCTTGCTGTCGGCCCTCCCTGCCGTCACCCGCGCCGACGACGGGGACGACGCCCTCTTCATCCTCGCCAGCGGCCACAACCCCGGCGCCAATGGCACGGTCTGGGTGACGGACCTGCGCGTCTTCAACCCGGACGCGCGGCAGGAGATCGCGGTCGCGCTGGCGTTCCTGCCGGCCGGCGCCGACAACTCGGCGGTGGCCGAGGAGACCGTCACCGTTCCGCCCCGCCAGGCCGCAGCCCTCGACGACGTCGTCGCGAGCCTGTTCGGCGAAGCCCGGTCCGGGGCGATCCGGCTCCGCTCGGGGAGCCCGTTCTTCGCCAGCTCCCGGACCTACAACGCGGGCGACGGCACGAGCGGGACCTACGGCCAGTTCATCCCCGCCGTGCCCGGCGACGCGGCGCTCGAGCACGGCCTCCTCCTGCAGCTCGCCAACGACCCCGCCCCGAGTGGTTTCCGCAGCAATGTCGGCTTCGTCAACCCCGGCCTCGCCCCGGCCACCGTCGCGGTCTCGGTCCGCGACCTCGACAGCGCGGTGCTGGTCGGCAGCGGCACGGTCGAGCTGCCGCCGCTCGGCTTCCGCCAGGTCAACGACGTCTTCGCCTTCATCGGCGCGGGCGACGCCGTGGTCCCGAACGCGAGCGTCGAGCTGGCGGCCGAGCCGGCGGTCCTGACCTACGCGTCGGTGGTCGACAACACCTCGGGCGACCCGATCTTCGTCCTCGCGCTCGAGGACGACGGCACGCCGACGACCGCCAACAACCCGCCCGCCGGCACCATCACCCAGCCCGCCGGCGACGTCTCGGTCGAGGCCGGCGGCACGGTCGCCTTC
>CAYTJW010000303.1:0-5173 GCA_964438135.1 uncultured Thermoanaerobaculia bacterium | reverse complement strand
GCACCTACACCGTCACCCTCACCGCCACCGACGACCGGGGCCTCGCCGACCCCACCCCCGACTCCCGCACCGTCACCGTCAGCGCCGCCAACGCCCCGCCCGACGGCGTCATCACCCAGCCCGCCGGCGACGTCTCGGTCGAGGCCGGCGGCACGGTCGCCTTCGCCGGCTCCGCCGCCGACCCGGACGGCGACGCGGTCACCGTCCTGTGGGACTTCGGCGACGGCTCCACCTCCACCGCGCTCGCACCCGGCGACCACACCTTCACCGCCGCCGGCACCTACACCGTCACCCTCACCGCCACCGACGACCGGGGCCTCGCCGACCCCACGCCGGACACCCGCACGGTCACGGTCAACCCGGCCGCGCCGACCCTGACCCAGGTCCAGTCCTCGATCTTCACCCCGCGCTGCGCCGGCTGCCACGGCGGCGGCAGCCCCGAGGCCGGGCTGAGCCTGGCGCAGGGGCAGTCTCACGCCAACCTGGTCAACGTCCCAGCCACCACCCAGTCCGGCATCCGCGTCATCCCCAACGACCCCGACAGCAGCGTCCTGGTCACCTTCCTCGAGGACGGCCACCGCAACCTGCCCGCGGCCGACATCCAGCTGATCCGCGACTGGATCACGGCCGGTGCGCTCGACAACTGACCCGGTTTTCGACGGCGGGGCCCGCGCCACGGACGGCGCGGGCCCCGCATCCGCGAAAGGAGCCGGCCAGCCATGACCACCCCGCACTGTCGCCCGACCTTTCGGCCGCTGCTGCTCGTTGCGGCGGTCGCCGCCGCGCTCGCCACGACCCATCCCGCGCCCGCCTACGAGCGCTACAACGACGGCTGCCAGGGCTGCCACGGTTCCTTCCTCAGTGGCGGCTACCTGTCGTTGGCGACCGGCGTCGCCTGGCCGGCCAGCCTGCACACCGTCCACCGCTCGTCCAGCTACATGAGCTCCGAGTGCGACCTCTGCCACCGCAACGACGACAACGACGACCCCTTCATCGCCACGTCCGACGGCACGGGCGTCAACCCGGGCTACGGCTGCAACGGCTGCCACGGCGGTCCTGCCGCGGGCGGGCCGCCGACCGGCAGCTCGCTGCGGCGCCACCACGTCTACGCCGGGGCGACCGAGTGCGCCACGGTCGCCTGCCACCCCGCCCCGGGCCCGGTCGCCCAGGAGTCGGCGCCGCCGCCCTACTACGGCACGGTCGACACCCTCGCCGCCGCCGCCTGCAACGACGACACCGCCACCTCCGAGGACTGGAACGGAGACGGCCAGGGCCTGGACAACGATGGGGACCTGCTCTATGACGGCGACGACCCGGCCTGTCAGGACGGCTTCGTGTTCCACGACGGCTTCGTGTCCGGCGACGCCGGCGAGTGGGGCGGCGGCACAGTCTCGTCACACTGACCGGGCACCACTCCGACTCCCCCGCCGCCGCCCGCGGCGCCCCGGCGGGGTGGGGCGGGCAGCGCTCGCCCGACCGCGCCGGTCGGACCATCCCGGCCGGGCCGCGACGACGGCTGAGGGCCCCGCTCGTCCCCGTGACGGCTCGGAGGCAGCCGCTGGTCGCTCCCCGCGCCACCAGCGCCGGACTCGGCTATCATCGGGCGATGGCCCTCGACCTGCGCCAGTGGCTGCCCGCCTTCCCGGTCCGCGAGCAGGGGCTGTACCTCGACCACGCCGCGGTCGCGCCGCTGCCGCGGCCGGTGGCCGACGCCATGCGCCGCCGGGTCGAGGACCAGGAGCTGCACGGCCACGAGACGGCCGAGGAGTGGCGCCACGCCCACCTCGCCTGCCGCCACCTGGGCGCCCAGCTGATCGGCTGCGAGACCGAGGACATCTCGCTGGTGCGCTCCACCAGCGAGGGGCTGAGCCTGGTCGCGCAGGGCCTCGACTGGGGCGACGGCGACGAGGTCCTCGTCGGCGAGGAGGAGTTCGCCGCCAACGTCGCCCCCTGGCTGGCGCTGGAGCGGCGCGGCGTGCGGGTCGTCCGCTACCCGCAGCCGGACGGGCGGGTCGAGGTCGACACCGTGGTCGCCAAGATCGGTCCCCGCACCCGCCTGCTCGCCCTGTCCTGGGTCGCCTTCCACACCGGCTGGATCGCGCCGCTCGACCGCCTCGGGCCGCTGTGTCGCGAGCGCGGCGTGCTGCTGGTGGTGGACGCCATCCAGGGCCTGGGCGTGCTGCCGATGGCGCAGCGCACCCTGTGCGTCGACGCGGTGGTCGCCGACGGCCACAAGTGGCTGCTCGGCCCGGAGGGGGTCGGCCTGATGGCCACCACCCCGCGGCTGCGCGCCCGCCTGGCGCCGGTGCTGTGCGGCTGGCGCAACGTCGCCTTCACCCCCGGCGACTTCTTCCTGCGCAAGCTCGAGCCGCTCGACGACGGCCGCCGCTTCGAGCCCGGGGCCTCGAACGAGGTCGGCGTCGCCGGCCTGGCGGCGGCCCTGGACCTGCTCGCCAACGTCGGCCAGGCGGAGGTCCAGGCCCGGGTGGAGACGCTGACCCGCCTCCTCACCCGGATCCTCCTCGCCCACGGCTGGGACGTGTACTCGCCCGGCTCCGGCCACCCCATCGCCGGCATCGTCGCCGCCCGCCACCCGAGCGTGGCCCCGCGCGAGGCGGCCCGCCGCCTGCACGAGCGTCGGGTCGTCTGCTCGGTCCGCCAGGGCTACCTCCGCCTCTCCCCCCACTTCTACATCACCAGGGGCGAGCTGGAGGCCTTCGACCGCATCCTCGAGAAGACCGGGATGTGACCGGCCCGCCGAGCCGAAAGGAGGCCGCGCCCGCGAGCCGGGCGCGCGGGCCGGCCCCAGCCCGCGGCCAGCCGCGACCGGGCGGGTGGGGGAGCCGAGAGCCGAACGCCGAGAGCTGATCGCCGACGGCTGCTCTCCGCCCCTCCCGCGCGGCCCCCTACTCGTCCGCGGCGCAGCGGAAGCCGGTGGCGCGGGACCAGCCCTCGGGCGGCCGATGGTCCCGCTGCGACACCCGCAGCTTGGGCGGGAAGCTCTGCAGCGAACCGCCCCGCAGCACCCGCTCCGGCTCGCCCGGCCCGCCCGTCACCTGGGTCCACGCCCGCCCGTCGCGCGGCGCGCCGCGGTAGTCGGAGTGGTAGGCGTCCTCGACCCACTCCCAGGCGTTGCCGAGCATGTCGAGCAGGCCCCACGGGTTGGCCGCGAAGCTGCCGACCGGCGCCGCGTCCAGCCAGCGGTCCTGCGCCCGGGTGCCGAAACCGTTGCCGCCGCTGTCGACCCAGTCGTCGCCCCACGGGTAGCGGGTGGTCGTCCCGGCCCGCGCCGCCCGCTCCCACTCCGCCTCGGTCGGCAGCCGCTTGCCGGCCCAGCGGGCGTACAGCCGGGCCTGGTACCAGTCGACCCCCAGCACCGGGTGGTCGGCCCTGGCCGGGTCGTCGAACAGGGCCGGCAGGTGGGGCGGCGCACAGGCGCCGGCGGTCACGCAGCGCCGGAACTCGGCGTTGGTGACCTCGGTCCGGTCGAGCCAGAAGGCCCCGACCCAGACCGTGTGCGCGGGCTGCTCGTCGAGGGAAGCCAGGTTGTCGCCACGGCCCCGGCCCATGAGGAAGCTGCCGGCCGGGACCCAGACCATGATGCGGCCGTCGCCGTCGGACCGCCGCACCGAACCCGGCACCGGCAGCACCGCGCGCAGCAGGTTGACCAGCCGGGGCTCGTTCGGCTGCAGGCCGAGCGCCAGGCGGAAGTGCGCCGCCGCCGCCCGCATGTCGTTGCGCCGCTGCGCCTCGCGCCCGGCGGTCTCGAGGTCCCGCAGCAGCGCCTTCTCGAGCGCCGCTCGCCGGTCGCCGAGCCGCCCGGCGGTCGGCAGCACCGCCCGGTAGCGCTCCATCCGCTCCTCGAGCGAGCCGAGGTCCTCCGCCGTCACGCCCCGCCGCAGCTCGTCCTCGAGCTGGGACAGGAGGCCCAGCGCGACCGGGTCGTCGTCCTCCCGCTCGAGCACGACCAGCGCCCACGGCAGGGCATCCCAGGACCGACCCTCGAGGACCAGCCAGGTGACCGCGCGGCGCTCGAGGTAGCGCCGGTCCTCCGCTGCCAGGGCAGTGCCCTCCAGCGCCCGCCCGGGGACGCCGCGGGCCGGGAACTGGCGGCGGGCGAGCGCGACCAGGGCCTCGGCGCCGGGCTCTCCGCCCGGGTCCGCGGCGCAGCGGAAGCCGACGTCGTCGGCGACGTAGGTCGGCTCCTGCCAGGTCCGGGACGACACCCGGGCCAGCTCCAGCGTGCGCCGGAAGGACCCTCCCCGCAGCACCCGGCCGAGGCCCTCCTCCCGCCGCGGCTGGCCGTCGCGGGGGGCGTCGGTCAGGACCTCGTGGTAGCTGTCCTCGCACCACTCCCAGACGTTGCCGGCCAGGTCGAGATGACCCCAGCCGGTGGCCGGGAACGAGCCCACCGGCGCCAGCTCGAGGAACGGGTCCGCCCCGCTCTTGCCGGCGACGTTGGCCAGCCCGCGCACCCCCGACTCGCCCCACGGGTACCGGGCGTCGACCCGCTTGCCGCGCGCGCACCGCTCCCACTCCGACTCCGCCGGCAGGCGGCGCCCGAGCCAGTGGGCGTAGGCCCGCGCCTGGTGCCAGGTCACCCCGGTGACCGGCTCGTCGTCCCGCGCCTCGCCGACGGACCCGGCCTCCTCGGCGGGCGGGCTGCAGGCCCCGGCGTCGACGCAGCTGCGGTACATCCGCCGGGTCACCTCGCTCCGCTCGAGCCAGACCCCGGGCACGTCGACCCAGCGCAGGAAGCGCTCGTTGCGCTGGCAGGCGTGGTCGCCCTGGGTGCAGCCCATGATGAACCGGTAGGGCGGCACCCACACCAGGGCCGAGCCGTTGACCGGCGACACCCACGCCTGGCCGGGCTCCGGGTCGGGCGGCGGCAGCAGCAGGTCGCGCAACCGGCCGAGGGCCGGCTCGCCGGGGTCGTAGGAGGCGGCCAGGGTCCAGGCGGCGCCGGCGGCGCCGACGTCGCTCGCGCGCAGCGCGTCGCCCCGCTCGAGGAGGAGCGCCGCCACCCGCCGTTCCAGGGCGGCGACCCGCGCGGGGCCCGACTCGAGGGGCGCGACGATGCCGGCGAAGGCATCCGCCAGCGCCTGCACCGCGTCCAGGCGACCGGCCAACGCCTCGGCCAGGACCGCCCGCTCGGCGCCGGCCACGACCCTCT
>CAYTJW010000302.1:0-6506 GCA_964438135.1 uncultured Thermoanaerobaculia bacterium | reverse complement strand
GGCGGTCGGCCTCCGCCTCGAGGCCCGGTCGGCCCTCGCCGAGTGCGCGCTCCAGGGCGGCGACGCCGCCGCCGCCCGGGCGACCTGGGGGGAGGTCGCCGCGGAGGCGCGGCGCCTCGGACTGCGGCCGATCGCGGAGCGGGCCCGGTCGGCCGCCAGCCGGCTCGGAAAGGAGCCATGAAGCGGGCCACGGGGGGTGGCGTCACGGCTTCGTCATGGCTTCGTTGTGACTCCCGCGGGTCGCGGGCCCATCGTGGTTGCGACGACGGGATCGAGTGGCGGCGGGCGGGTGCCTGGCTCGACCTGCCTGGGGATCTCGCCGGAGACCGGGCGGGTGTGTGACCGGCGCAGGAGACCAGGGGGCAGTCCTGGAGAAGCGGGGTCGGGAGGTGGCCATGGTCATGGGTCGGCTCGTGGGTCGCGCGGTCGTCGTCGCCGCCGTGGCGTGTGCGGTCTCGTCTGCGGCGCTGCTCGGTGCCGGGGGAGATGGCCAGAGGGACCCCCCGCGGTACGCCTTCGTGACCTCGGTGTTCGGCACCGGCGACCTCTCCTCCTGGGCCGACGCGGGCGGCTTCACCGGCCTCGCCGCCGGCGACGCCGTCTGCCAGGCGCGGGCCGCCGCGGCCGGCCTCGCCAACCCTGGAGGCTTCGTCGCCTGGCTGTCGGACTCGGGTGCAGACGCCTACTGCCGGGTGCACGGCCTTCCCGGCACCAAGGCCGGCAACTGCGGCCAGGCGACCCTGCCGGCCTCCGCCGGGCCGTGGCTGCGCCTCGACGGCTTCCCCTTCGCCGACCGCGTCGACCGGGCGACGAGCGGTGACGGCCGGATCCTGGCGCCGGTCCGCTACGACGACCTCGGCGGGCCCACCTGGAGCCCCTACTTCACCGCCACCAGCCCTGACGGAACCCTGCTGGTGCCCCGGTTCTACCTGCCGTGCGCCGACTGGCAGTCGGACATCGGACCCGAGATCGTGGCAGCGGGGAGCCCGGAGCAGACCACCGTCGACTGGACCTCGGCCGGTCCCGCCGACTGCGGGATGTTCTTCACCTTGCTCTGCATGGAAGCCGGTGCCGGCGCCCCGTTGCCGCACCATCAGAGCGGCGGCGCGCAGGCGTTCGTCACCACGGCTACCGGCACCGCGGACCTCGGGAGCTGGCCCGACGCCGCGGGGGAGGTCGGGGTCGCGGCCGGGGACGCCATCTGCCGGGCGCGCGCCGCCGCCGCCCACCTGTCGGCGCCGGAGTCGTTCCGGGCCTGGCTGTCCGACTCCGTCGCCGGGGTCGGCGCCGTCGACCGGCTCGCCTACGACGGACCGTGGGTGCGGTTGGACGGGGTGAGGGTCGCGAGCTCCAAGACCGACCTCTGCGACGGCGAGCTGTTCGCGCCGATCTCGGTCACCGAGGAGGGCACGTACGTCGACCACTTCTCCGTGTGGTCCGGGACCGTGCAGGCGGGGGCGGCCAGCGGCGATGACTGCCACGGCTGGACGACCTCCTCGGTCGGCGTCTCGGGCGGGTACGGCACCGCGAACACCGTCTCTCCGTACTGGACCGACGACTCCGCCGCTGGCTGCGAGGCCAGCTCGATGCACCTCTACTGCCTGTCCGAGGTGGCGGCGGTGCTGTTCACCGACGACCTCGAGTCGGCCGCGACCGACGGCTGGTCGACCGCTTCGCCGTAAGGGAGGAGACCATGTCTCGACACCGCAAGATCGTCGTCGTGTGGCTGGCGCTGGCCGGCGCCCTGACCGCCTCGGGAGCGGACCTGGTGGTGGACGGCACGACCGTGGTGGTCGACACCGACACCCGCGTCGAGGGGGAGGTGGTGGTCTCGAACGGCGGCACCTTGATCGTCCGCGACGCCACCCTGACCCTGGTCCTCGCCTACGACGAGGAGCACCACGTCGACGTCTCCGGCGCGTCGGAGCTGGTGGTCGACAACGGGGTGATCACGAGCGAGGGGGGCCAGTACTGGTACGAGCTGTACGCGGCCGGCGGCAGCAGCCCGACGATGCGGGTGTCGGGCGAGGAGAGCTGGCTCACCAACCACAGCGGCATCCGCCCCTTCGACGACACCCACGTCGTCGTCACCGGCGGCGACGTGGAGGAGCTGCAGGTGCGCGACCGCGTCCAGGTCGAGCTCGAGGCCGCGGGCGCCTACCCGGTGTTCTTCTTCGACGGCGTCACCGCCACCCTGGCGGGCCTCGACGTCGGCGAGAGCGTGACCAACACCGTCAGCGTGCCGGGCGGCTGGAGCATGTCGCTGGCCGAGGCCTGGGTCGAGGGCTACCAGGTCGACCTCGAGAACGGCGCCAACATCACGCTCGTCGACGCCGACGGCATCGTGGTGTCGCTGCACACGCCCGGCAACCTCGGGCCGGAGCTGCGGGTGGTCGAGGGGCTCACGGCCGACCACCCGACCTCGGGCGAGCTCGTCAACCTCGGCTCCGAGCTCCACTTCACCAACTCCCAGATCGCCCTGGTCAACGTCTACACCTTCGGCTCGGACCGGGTCCTGCTGCGGGGCGTCCACGTCAACGAGGTCAACGCCGAGGGGACCTCGGAGCTGACCATCGGCCAGCAGGGCTACGAGACCCTGCTCAACTGCAACCTGTGCCAGGTGTACGACCACGCCACCTTCACCGTCGACCACGCCACCGTCGACGCGAGCGGCAACCAGCCCTCGGCCACCGCCAGCTACCACGACCTCGAGGAGGAGGGCTACGGGGTGATGCGGTTCGTGGGCGTCGACCTGCGGGAGACCGACCTCACCGTGCGCGAGCACGGCACCATGGTCCTGGTGGACTGCCAGTACGACCCCGGTCGGCTCGAGATCCTGGACCCCACCGCCACCTTCACCGCCGCCGACCTCGAGGCTGACTTCAGCGCCGCGCCGCGGAGCGGGCCGGCGCCGCTGGAGGTGGCGTTCACCAACCTGACGGTGGGGGAGGCGACGGGTTACGCCTGGGACTTCGGCGACGGCGCGACCTCGACCGAGGTCAACCCGAGCCACACTTACCAGAGCGAGGGGAGCTACGACGTGACCTTGCGCGCGGACAGTGCGGCGGGCAGCGACTCGGAGACCAAGGCGGGCTACGTCGAGGTGACGCCGGGCACGACCGCGTCGTGCGCGGGGGAGGCGGTGCTGGTGCCGGCCGCGGCGCACTCTGCCGGCGCGGCGGGGTCGACGTGGCGGACCGAGCTGGCGGTCTTCAACCCTGGCAGCGGGGCGGTGGAGCTGGGGCTGCGCTTCCTGCCCGCCGACCATGACAACGGCGCCGCGACGTGCGTGGCTGGGCCGACGGTGGCGGCCGGGGCGTCGGCGCTGCTCGAGGACGTGGTGCTCGGGACCTTCGGCCAGGGGTCGGCGGCGGGCGGAATCGCGGTGTACGCCGGGGGGGCGGCGCTGGTGGTGTCGAGCCGGACGTACAACCAGGCGGCGAGCGGGACCTTCGGGCAGGCGATCCCGGGGCGCTCGGCGGGGGAGGCGCTGGCGCCGGGCGAGGTGGGGTACCTGGTGGAGCTGCACGAGAACGGCGCCTTCCGCACCAACCTCGGCTTCCTCAACACCTCGGCGAGCGTGTCGGCGGTGGTCACGGTCGACTACTACGACCAGGACGGGGTCGCGCTCGGCCAGCGAGTGGTGACCCTGCGGCCGCTGGAGCAGCACCAGGAGAACCGGGCCTTCACCGCGGTGACGGCCGAGGCGGTGACCAACGGCCGGGCGCGGGTCCGGGTGAGCGGCGCGCCGGTCCTCGCCTACGCGTCCGTGGTCGACAACCAGACCTCGGACCCCAGCTACCTCGAGCCGCGGTAGGCTCGGACGGAGATGTGCTCGACCCCGAGCGGGGGGTCGCCGGAGGTGGGTATGGTCGGGACGTCGGCGGTGGCTCGTGGCGGGGCGCTTGTCTCCGCGTGGGTCGCGGTCGCATCGCTCGCGGCGGGCGGCGAAGGGGTCGAGGGGGGCCGCGACCCGTCGCGCTACGCCTTCGTGACCTCGGTGGCCGGCACCGGCGACCTGTCGTCCTGGCCCGACGCCGGCGGCGCCACCGGCCTCGCCGCCGCCGACGCCATCTGCCAGGCGCGCGCCGCCGCGGCCGGTCTGCCCAACCCGGGCGGCTTCGTCGCCTGGCTGTCGGATTCGGGCAACGACGCCTACTGCCGGGTGCACGGCCTGGCCGGGACCGAGAACACCAACTGCGGCCAGCCGACCCTGCCGGCCTTCGCCGGGCCGTGGCTGCGGCTCGACGGCTTCCCCTTCGCCGACCGCGTCGACCGGGCGATGGGTGAGAACGGCCGGATCCTGGCCCCGGTGCGCTACGACGACCTCGGCGGGATCGCCGAGGCCCCTTACTTCACCGCGACCACCCCCGACGGAGTGCTGGAGGCCTCCTACCAGACGTGCGGCGACTGGGGAACGGCGTCCTCCGACTCGGTGCTGGTGGGGAGCCCGGACCGGACCACGGTCGGCTGGACGGCCTATCCTGTCCGCCTGTGCGAGGCCTGGGCGCCGCTGCTCTGCATGGAGGCCGGCGCCGGCGCGCCGTTGCCGCCCCACACCGGGGGCGGCGCCGAGGCGTTCGTCACCACCGTCACCGGCACCGGCGACCTCTCGAGCTGGCCCGAGGCCGGCGGCCAGGTCGGGCTGGACGGCGGGGACGCGGTCTGCCGGGCGCGCGCCGCCGCCGCCCACCTGTCGGCGCCGGAGTCGTTTCGGGCCTGGCTGTCCGACTCCCTCGCCGGGGTCAACGCCCTCGACCGCCTGGCCTACGACGGGCCCTGGGTCCGGCCGGACGGGGTCAGGGTCGCCTCCTCTAGGACCGACCTCGCCGACGGCCAGCTGCTGGCGCCGATCTCGGTCACCGAGGACGGCACCTACCTGGGCGTGTTCCACGCCTGGACCGGGACGGGGTACTCCGGGGCGGCCAGCGGCGCCGACTGCCACGGGTGGACGGTCGCCGCGGTCGACGCCTACGGCACCTGGGGTTTCACCGACACCGTCTCCCCCTGGTGGACGGAGCGGGAGCTGTACCCGTGCTCCTCCGACTGGTTGCGCCTCTACTGCCTGTCCGAGGTGCCGGCGGTCCTGTTCACCGACGACCTCGAGTCCGGGGACGCCGCGGGCTGGTCGGCGGCGAGCCCCTGACCGTCGTCGCGACCGCGCCGCGTTCTACTCCTGCCGGTCTGCCGCCAGCATGTCGTAAGGACCGGTCGCGCCGCCGGGGCGGTAGTCGACCAGCACCACCGAGTGGACCCGGTCCCAGGCCACGTCCGCCGGCAGGGTCAGGCGCAGGGAGTAGTCGGCGCTCTCCCCGGGCGCGAGGGTGCCCACCGCCACGGAGTCGGTGGCGCGCACGTAGCGGTCGGTGTCGGCGACGTGGGTCTCCTCGTAGGCGATGGCGTGGACCGTGGCCGAGTTGGAGGGCTGCAGGGTGACGTCGGCGAGGTTGGTGACGCGCACCTCGAGCTCGAGGGTGCTGCCGCGCCGCTCGCGCGTGACCGCGAGCGCGGCCTCGGCCGGGCGGGTCAGGGCCGCGTCGACCATGGCCCGGTAGACCGAGGCGTAGCTCACCGGGCCGTTGCTCCAGCGGTAGCCGCTGTCGACCATGACCAGCGGCAGGCTGACCGAGCCGCCCTGGCCGTACGCCGCCCACCAGCGGCTGATGCGACTGCTCGGGGCGTCGTCGACCGCGTGCTCGAGGAACACCACCGGTCGGTCCGCGAAGTAGCCGGCCAGGATGTCGACCGCCGACCCGGCGGCCGCGCAGTAGGGTCAACCGTGGCGGAGGAAGGCCTCGAACACCACCAGCCGCGGCGGCGGCGGGCTGGGCCCGTCCTCCTGGGCGGGGATGAAGACCGCGTCGCCGGAGCGGTTGTCGACCACCGACGCCCAGGCGAAGAAGCGGCCGCCGGCCGTGCGGCTGCGGACCAGGGCGTAGCCGTCGGCCACGTCGTCCGCCGTGACCAGGGCGAAGACGTCGCTGACCTGCTCGTAGCCGAACGGGGGCAGCGCGAACGAGCGCTCGCCGAGGGGTGAGCCGGCGGCGGTGCGGAGCTCGACCTCGAGCGCGATCGCCGTCGCCCCGGCGTTGACCAGGCCGAGGTTGGTGCGGTAGCCGACCCCGGGCGAGGCCGAGCGGCCGAGCTGGATCAGGGCGTGGTCGGTGCCGGCCTCAGCCGCCGACTCCAGCGGCAGCGCCGGCACGAGCTGGCCGTAGGTGCCGTCGGGGTCGTCGTTGTAGGTGCGGCTGGTGGCGAGGATGGCGCCGCTCGAGGGTGAGAGCCTCAGGGCGCCGTTGCCCGCCACGCCGAAGGTCGCGCCGAGCAGGTCCGGCAGGCGCAGGCAGGTGCCGGAGGGGACGGTGACGGTGGCGGAGAGGGGGACGGAGTTGTCCAGGCCCTCGCGCAGCAGGTCGACGCGGACGGTGGCCGGCTCGGCCCCCCGCGCCTTGAGCTCGAGGTCGGTGCGCCAGACCGTGTCGCCGACGCCGTCCGCGTGCGCCGCC
>CAYTJW010000301.1:0-6568 GCA_964438135.1 uncultured Thermoanaerobaculia bacterium | reverse complement strand
GCTCGGCGCCGGCCGGCGGACGGCCGACGAGGAGCTCGACCTCGCCGCCGGCCTGGTGGTCGCGGCGCGGCTCGGCGACCGGGTCTCACCCGGCCAGCCGCTGGCGACCCTGCTCCTCGGCCACCGGCCCGTCGACCGGGCGCGGGCGGTGGACAAGGTCCGTCGCGCCTTCCGGATCGGGGCCGAGCCGGTGACGCCGGCGCCGCTGGTGCTCGGCACGGTGGAGGAGCTCGCGGCCGGCGGGTGACGCCGGCGGCGGGCAGCTGTCAGCGGTCAGCGCTCAGCTCCCCCCGTCCCGGCCGCGGCGCGGGGCTCGTTCGAGACAGGGGTGCCTGTGCACTGCCGACACCCTCCCGAAGCCCTGATCGGGAGGGTGGGGGAGCTGACAGCTGAGAGCTGACGGCTGTCAGCTTCAGACCCTCGCCGCGAAGAACGCGATCGTCCGCCGCAGGCCCTCCTCGAGGCTGACGCGGGGCTCCCAGCCGAGCACCCGCCGGGCGAGCGAGATGTCGGGCTGCCGGACCTTGGGGTCGTCCACCGGCAGGGGCCGGAAGACCACCTCGGACCTCGCGCCGGTGAGCTGGATGACGGTGCGGGCGAAGTCGAGGACGGTCATCTCGGCCGGGTTGCCGATGTTGACGGGGTCGGGCACGTCCGACTGGAGCAGGCGCCAGATGCCGTCGACGAGGTCGTCGACGTAGCAGAAGGAGCGGGTCTGCGAGCCGTCGCCGAAGGCGGTGAGCGGCTCGCCGCGCAGCGCCTGGGTGATGAAGGCCGGCACCACCCGCCCGTCGCCGGCCCGCATGCGCGGGCCGTAGGTGTTGAAGATGCGGGCGATGCGGGTGTCGACCCGGTGGTGGCGGTGGTAGGCCATGGTCAGCGCCTCGGCGAAGCGCTTGGCCTCGTCGTAGACGCCGCGCGGGCCGACCGGGTTGACGTTGCCCCAGTAGTCCTCCGGCTGCGGGTGGACCAGGGGGTCGCCGTAGACCTCCGAGGTGGAGGCGAGGAGGAGGCGGGAGCCGGTGGCCTTGGCCAGGCCGAGCGCCTTGTGGGTGCCGAGCGAGCCGACCTTGAGGGTCTGGATCGGCAGCTTGAGGTAGTCGATCGGCGAGGCGGGCGAGGCGAAGTGGAGGATGTAGTCGAGTCGCCCCGCGACGTGGATGTAGTCGGTCACGTCGTGCTTGACGAAGACGAAGCCGTCGCGGCCGAAGAGGTGCTCGACGTTGGCCACGCTGCCGGTGATCAGGTTGTCCATGCAGACCACGTCGACCCCCTCGGCGAGGAGGCGCTCGCACAGGTGGGAGCCGAGGAAGCCGGCCCCGCCGGTCACCAGCGCACGCGGACGGTCGCTCATGTCACCCTCCAGGGGCGCCACGCTAGCACAGCCTGCCCGTCGCGGGCACCGCCTCGGCTCCCGGGTTGGCGGGGGAGCGGGCTACTCCCCGGCCGCGGCCGGGCCGAGCGCCGCGGCCAGCACCTCGTCGACCCGGCGCACCAGGCGGATGCGCGCCTGGCGGCGCGCCCGCGGCGGCAGGTCGGCGAGGTCGCGCTCGTTCTCGGCCGGCAGCAGGATGTCGCGGACGCCGACCCTGAGCGCGGCCAGGATCTTCTCCTTGACCCCCCCGACCGGCATCACCTCGCCCCGCAGGGTCACCTCGCCGGTCATGGCCAGGTCGTGTCGCACCGGCCGCCCGGAGGCGGCGGAGACGATCGCGGTCAGCATGGTGACGCCGGCCGAGGGGCCGTCCTTCGGCACCGCGCCGGCGGGGACGTGGACGTGCACCGAGTGGTGGTCGAACCAGTCGGCGGGGATGCCCCAGTCCGCGGCGTGGGCACGGGCGAAGGACAGGGCGGCGGCGGCCGACTCCTTCATCACCTCGCCGAGCGAGCCGGTCAGTCGCAGCTCCCCCTGGCCGGGCAGGGCCAGCGCCTCCACCAGCAGCACGTCGCCGCCGACCGCGGTGTAGGCGAGCCCGGTGGCGACGCCGACCCGGTCCTCCTTGAGCTGCTCGTCGCCCAGGAACAGGCGCGGCCCGAGCAGGCGTTCGACCGCCGCCGGGGTGATGCGGCGGCGGCTGCGGTCGCCCTCCGCGACCTTGACCGCGACCTTGCGGCAGACCGACGAGATCTGCCGCTCCAGGTTGCGCAGGCCAGCCTCGCGGGTGTAGCTGCGGACGAGCGTCTCGAGGGCGGCGTCGGAGAACTCGATCAGGTCGGCGGACAGCCCGTTCTCCTCGACCTGTCGCGGCAGCAGGTGGCGGCGCGCGATCTCGAGCTTCTCCTCCTCGGTGTAGCCGGCGAGGGGGATCACCTCCATGCGGTCGAGGAAGGCGGGGTGGATGGTGTCGGTGACGTTGCCGGTGGCGATGAACAGCACCCGCGACAGGTCGTAGGCGATGCCCAGGTAGTGGTCGCGGAAGGTGTGGTTCTGCTCCGGGTCGAGGACCTCGAGCAGGGCCGACGACGGGTCGCCGCGGAAGTCGGCGCCGATCTTGTCCACCTCGTCGAGCATGAACACCGGGTTGGCGGTGCCGACCTGGTGGATGCCCTGGATGACCCGCCCCGGCAGGGCGCCGACGTAGGTGCGCCGGTGGCCGCGGATCTCGGCCTCGTCCCTCACCCCGCCGAGGGAGATGCGGATGAACTTGCGGCCGAGGGCGCGGGCGATCGACCGGCCGAGGGAGGTCTTGCCGACCCCCGGCGGGCCGACGAAGCACAGGATCGGCCCCTTGCTCGAGGGGCGGAGCTGCCGCACCGCCAGGAACTCGAGGATGCGGTCCTTGACCTTGTCGAGGTCGTAGTGGTCGGCGTCCAGGATCGCGCGCGCACCCGCGATGTCGAGGTTGTCCTCGGTCAGCTTCGACCACGGCAGGGTGGTCATCCAGTCGAGCCAGGTCCGGATGACCGAGGTCTCGGCGCCCTCGGGGTGCATGCCGGCCAGGCGTTTGAGCTGCTTCTCCACTTCCTGCAACGCCTCGGCCGGCATGCCGGCCTCGCTCGCCTTGCGCCGGTAGTCGTCGACCTCGCGCTCGACCTCCTCGCCCTCGCCGAGCTCCCGCTGGATCGTCTTGAGCTGCTGGCGCAGGAAGTACTCGCGCTGACCGCGGTCCATCTCGCCGCGGGCCTCGTTGGAGATCTCCTGCTGCATCTCGAGCAGGGCGATCTCGCGCGCCAGCAGCTCGTGCACCTGCTTGACCCGGGCCAGGGCCGGCAGCGTCTCGAGGACGCGCTGCGAGTCCGACACCTTGAGCGAGAGGTTGGAGGCGGCGAGGTCGGCCAGGCGGAGGGGGTCGTCCAGGTTCGAGGCGATCAGCATGACCTCGGACGAGATCTGCCGGCCGAGGCTGGTGACCCGCTCCAGGCCCTGCCGGATCGAGCGGACGAAGGCCTCGAGGTGGAGCTGCTCGTCGCCGTCCGGGCGCGGCTCCTCCAGGCGGGTGAGGCGGGCCTCGAGGTGGGGCTCGAGCATGGTGAAGTAGTCGAGCCGCGCCCGGGTCAGGCCCTGCACCAGGATGCGGATGTTGCCGTCCGGCAGCTTGAGCATGCGCATGATGACGGCGACGCAGCCGACCCGGAAGAGGTCGTCCGGGGTGGGGGCCTCGACGTTGGCGTCGCGCTGGGTGACGAGCAGGATCAGACGGTGCGAGCCGAGGGCCTGGTCGACGGCGCGCACCGAGGGCTCGCGGCCGACCGACAGCGGGATGATGGTGTAGGGGAAGAGGACCACGTCCTTCAGGGCCATGACCGGCAGCACGTCCGGGACGTGGACGACCTCGGGCTCCTGCTCCGCGGCGACCCCGGTCAGCTCGTCCATGCTCACCTCACTCCTCCGCCACCGGGATCGCGTGGCGACGGTGGCGGCGGTCCTTGAGCTTGGGCAGCGTCACCGTCAGCACGCCGTGCTCGAGTCGCGCCTCGCCGCGGCCGGCGAGGACCGGGCAGGGCAGGTCGACGGTGGCGGCGAACGAGCCGATGAAGCGTTCCATAAGGAAGAACCTGCCGCCCGGCGGCTCGCTGCCGAGGCGCGACTTGGTGCCGCGGACCTCGAGCCGCAGGTCGACCAGCTCGAGCTGCAGGTCGGAGGCGGCCACCCCCGGCAGCTCGAGCTGGACCAGGACCGCGTCGTCCAGCTCGACCAGGTCGACCGGCGGCGTCCAGCCGGCCGCGGCCGCCGACGGCCCCTCGAGGAGCAGCTCGAGCAGCGCCTCGAGCTCCGCGCGCAGGTGGTGGATGCGGCCGAGGGGGCGGAGACCGGCCGGGCTCATCCCGAGTCGTCCCGGTGCAGCAGGAGCTGGCGCAGCTCGTCCATGAACTGGCTGACGTCCTCGAACCGGCGGTAGACGCTGGCGAAGCGGACGTAGGCCACCTGGTCGAGTCGCCGGAGCTGGTCGATGACCATGTTGCCGATCTCCTGGCTGGACATCTCGTGGATGTCGCGCGCCGCCAGCTCGGCCTCGACCGAGTCGACGATCCGGACCAGCTCGGCCCGCGGCACGGTCCGCTTCTCGCACGCCTTGATGAGGCCGGCGAGGAGCTTCTCGCGGTCGAAGCTCTCGCGCCTCCCGTCGCGCTTCACCACCGTCGCCGGCACCTCGTCGACCCGCTCGTAGGTGGTGAAGCGGCGGCCGCAGGCCGAGCACTCCCTGCGGCGGCGGATCTCGTGCTCGTCCCGGGCCTCGCGGGAGTCCACCACCCGGTTGTCCAGGTCGCCGCAGAAAGGGCACTTCATGACCCGACGCCAGGCCGGATTATACGGCAGGTGGCGGCGGTGCCGGCTCGCCGTCCCCGGTCGCGGCGGCAGCGGTCGCGGCCGCGTCTGCGCCGGTCGCGCCCAGGCGGTCGACCTGCCCGAGCGACACGCCGAAGGCCGGCAGGCAGGCCAGGCCGATGGCGGTGATGGGCAGGAAGCAGAGGGCGTGGTGGACGATGGCGACGCTGGTGGCGGCGGCGAGCTCGACGCCGAGGAACAGCGTCAGCCCGACCTGCACCGCCTTGTGGAAGCCGCCCGTGCCGGCCGGCGTCGGCACCGCCAGGCCGATCACCGACAGGATGACGAGCAGGAAGCAGGAGCGCAGCGGCACGGCGATGGCGAAGGCGAGCAGGGTGGTCTGGACCTGCCAGTAGATCACCATCCACAGGACGACCGAGGACAGGACGGCGGCGGCGAGGTCGCGGGGCCGCTGCAGGGCGCGCAGGCCGTCGAGGAAGTGGCCGAGGAAGCTCGCGGCGCCGTCCCGGGCGCGCGGCCCGAAGCGGGCGAGGGGGGCGGTGAGGGTCCGGATCAGCCGCTCCTGGAAACGGAGCAGGGCGAGCAGCAGGGCCGTGCCGAGGACCAGGCCCAGCCCCAGGGCGGCGCCGCTGCGGCCGAGGACGCGCAGCGCGCCGACCGCGGTCGGGTCGAGGCTCGGCAGCGGCGGCGGCCAGACCACGAAGACCAGGAAGAAGGCGACCACCGACCACAGGTCGAGAATCCGCTCGGTGAGGATCGACGCGAGCAGGGCGGACGGCGGGCGCCGGTCGCGGTGGGCGAGCAGCAGGGGCCGCACCAGGTCGCCCATCCGCGCCGGCAGCAGGGACATGGCGGCGTAGCCGCTGGCGGTGGCGAGGAGCACGCTCGAGTGGCGGATGCCACCCACCGGCCGCAGGATCAGCTGCCAGCGGATCGCCCGCAGCCAGTAGCTGGCGAGGGTCAGAACCAGGGCCACGGCCAGCCAGCCGAGGTTGGCGCTGACCAGGGTGTGGCCGACCTCGCGCAGGTCGACCCGCCACAGGAACAGGGCCAGGAGGGCGACGGTCAGGAGCAGGGAGACGGTGATGCGGACCGCGTTTCGCGCCATCGCGCCAGGGTAGTATGATGGCGCCCGCTCCACAACCGCCGCTGCGCCCGACGCGGGCGGCCGGGGCCCCCTGACCAGCGATGGGCGCGCCGCAGCCTGGTGGTCTCCTCACGGTCCGGTCTCACCCGGCCTGCCTGGGGCACTGCCCGCCCCTCGGCCACCCCGACCCGCCGTCGCGCCTGCGCGGCCTGCTGGGTCACCTCGCGACCCGCCCGGACGCGCCGTGGCGGCTCGAGCCGGAGGCGCCCCTGCCGGCGGATGGCGACACCCTCGCCGCCCTGCGCTGGCTGCACGACCCCGCCTACCTGGAGCGGGTGCGGTCGACCGCCGCGGGCGGCTTCGTCGACAGCCCCGACTGCGCCGTCTCCGCCGGCACCTTCGCGGCGGCGCTGGCGGCAGCCGGGCTCGCCCTCGCGGCCGCCCTCGACCTGGTCAACGGCCGCCTGACCAGGGCCATGCTCCTGACCCGGCCGCCGTCCCACCACGCCGAGCGCGACCGCGCCCGGGGGTTCTGCCTCTTCAACGCCACCGCGCTCGCGGCCGAGGTCGTGGCGAGGGCCTGGGACGCGCCGGTGCTGGTGGTCGACTTCGACGTCCACCACGGCAACGGCACCCAGAGCCTGTTCTGGCAGCGGGGCGACGTCGGCTACCTCTCGGTCCACCGCTACCCGTTCTTCCCGGGCAGCGGCGCGGGGCGATATCTATACCTCGTTGGCCCAAGCCTATCTCGG
>CAYTJW010000300.1:0-6581 GCA_964438135.1 uncultured Thermoanaerobaculia bacterium | reverse complement strand
CCAGCGCCCAGGCGAGCAGGCCGCGCGCGGCGAGCTCGGCCCGCCGGCTGCGCAGCAGCGCCGAGGCGAGCAACAGCCCCGGCAGGACCACGGCCGGGAAGACGACGAAGCCCTGCCACATCATGACCGTGGTCGGGGACACGGCGAAGGACGCCACCGCCGCGGCCAGGGCGGCCGCGGCGTACCCCGCCAGCCACTGCCGTGCCGGCACCGGTCGGCCGTGCGCGGGCAACGCCAGCAGCCGGCGGCGGACCCGCCACATCCGCCCGGCCGCGACCAGCGGCAGGGCGAGGGTGATGGGCAGCACCACCCAGGCCAGGGCGGTCGCGACCGGGGCCAGCACGGCGTCCGCCGCGGCGCCGAAGGCGGGCGTGAAGTCGAGGCGCAGCAGCTTGCCGCTGACCAGGAGCGAGCCGAGGCGGAGCAGGAAGGCGAGGCCGCGCAGGAGGGGGAAGACCAGCACCAGGCCGCGGCCGAGGAAGCCCGTGCCGCCCGGCAGGGCCTGCGGCGACTCGCACGTCGCCACCGCCCACGGCAGCAGCGACAGGGCCACCAGCGCCGCGCCGGCGGTGGCGCCGGGCCAGGAGAGGGCCAGGCGCCGGCGCCACAGCAGCACCGCCGAGGCGAGGCCGAGCACCGGCGCCGAGGCGTGCAGCTGGGCGGCCAGGCCGAGGGTGGCGACGTGCGCCAGCGAAGCCCAGAACGAGGCGCGGTGCCGGCTCCACCAGGCGGTGGCCAGGTGCACGGCGGCACAGGGGAACATGAAGTTGGCGTTCCACAGGTGGCCGGAGAAGTACATCCGCCACGGGCTCAGCCAGTACAGCACCACCAGCAGCAGGCGGCCGCGGGGGCCGAGGGCGCGGCCGACGGTGCGGTCGAGGAGCAGGTAGGCGCCGAGGTGGAGCGACCACAGCAGCAGCGCCGGCGCGCGGTAGTCCCGCCACACCACGAGCGGCACGCCCACCACCAGGCTGGTCAGCCCGCCGGGGGCGAGGCCTCCGGCTGAGGTCGGCATGCCGAACTGCACCCACTCGCCGCGCTCGGCCAGCAGCCAGCCGCGCAGCAGCAGGTTGACCTGGTCCCCCTCCGCCTGGCTGCGCGCCACCATCAGCAGGCCGACCACCACCCCGGCCGCGAGCAGCAGCCAGCGCAGCGCCGCGGGGTGGCGGCGGAGGAGATCCGAGACGGGTCGGGTCGGCTCGGGCGGCGGCACGGCCGGCTCAGGATACCTGAAGGGCGGCGCGGGGAACGGTGTCAGTGCTCGACCGGCTCCGCCACCCAGGCCCGAACCGCCGCCCGGAAGCCGCGCACGCGCCAGGTCTGACCGCCGTGGCGGAGGAGGGCGCCGACGGCGACCCTGGCGCCACGGCCCAGCACCACCACGACGGCGCTCAGGCCGGCGTCGAGGATCACCACCGGCGGGCGGCGGCGGCGCGACGCGCCGGTCGCGGGGCTTCGGGTCGGGGCTGCGCGCGGGGTGGTGACCGGGTCCATGGCTCGTGCCTCCGTCGGGACAGCGGGAACGGCCCGCTCCACTCTCTTAAACGGAGCGGGGGCGAAAACGTTCACACCGCCGGCGTGACCCGGGTCACCGCCTCCTGCCCCGCGCTGGCCGGGAGGGCGGGGGAGCCGACAGCTGACAGCTGGCCGCTGACAGCTAGCAGCTAGCAGCTCTCAGTGCACCTCTTCCAGCAGCTTGAGGAACTGGTCGTAGGGCATGGCCTGCCAGCTCTCGGCGCTGACCGCCCCGCCGCCGCGGGAGATGAGCGACACCCGGTGGGCGTCCTCCAGCGTCGGCGCCTCGTAGATGTCCATGAAGTCGTAGGGGCCGAGGATCGCGTAGTGGGCGATGAAGCGGACCCCCGGGCAGGACTTCTTGACCTTCTGCAGCCAGTCCTTGCCCATGGCCCGGCGCACGTCCGGGTCGGTCGACCCCTCGGGCGACAGCTTGGTCATCAGGACGAAGATCGGCATCGGCCACCTCCTCCGCGCTCTCTCTCCAGTGTAGCCGGGTGCGCAAGCGGGGGGTGCGGCGGCGCGGCCCGGGATCCCGACGCCCTAAGCCCGGTTGCGGTAGAGCTGCGCCTCGACCGCCGACACCATCCTCTCGACGTCGAGCCCACCGCCGAGGAAGCGGGCGAGCCGCGCGGCCTCGTCGCGGGGGCTCTCGACCACGCTGCGGTAGTCGAGGTAGATCACCTCGAACTGGGCCTTGAGGCGGAGCATGATCTCCACCTTCTCGAGGTGGTCCCGGTAGAGCTCGAGCATCCTGGCGTCGTCGGTGTCCGAGGTCTCGCCGCGGCGCTCGAGCATCTTGCGCTGCGACGCCAGCACCTCGTCGAGGTGGCGGCGCATGAACACCACCCGGTAGTTGTTGTCGGCCGGGAGCTCCTTCAGGAGCTGCGAGATGACCTTGATGGCGCGGCCTCGAGCCGCCCGCAGCCAGCGCCTGTCCTCCATGCCGGCCAGGTCCTTGACCCGCTCGTCCTCGAAGTAGCCGCGCGGGTTGTCGTCGTCGGCGGTGCGGACGCCGTCGGCCACGGTGGCGCAGCCGCCGGCCTCGAGCATGCGCATGGCCATCGACGTGCCCGAGCGCGGCAGGCCGGACACCACCACGATCGGCCGGCCGAACCGCAGCCGGCGGTAGCAACCCAGCAGACCCGTCGCCATCCTCTCCCCTCCCCTTCCGCTCCCCGCCCGGCGGCCGTGGTTGCAGCCGCGACGGCCGGGCCCCTATACTACATCGCCGTCGCCGAGCCCGGAGGTCCGGGACCGGCGCCCCCACGAGGAGGAGCACGAGGTGACGACGCGCGCGCCGGCGCACCGGCTGAGGCGCGGAGCTGCGGTGGCCGTGGTGGCGGCCTGGCTGCTGCTCGCCCTGGCGAGCCCGGCCGAGGCCTACATCGGGCCCGGCGCCGGGGTGGCCCTGGTCGGCTCCTTCCTGGTGGTCCTCACCACCCTGGTGGTCGCCGCCCTGTCGGTCCTGGCCTGGCCCTTCCGCACCCTGTGGCGGCTGCTGCGCCGCCGGCCGCGCGGCCCGGCCCTCTGCCGGCGCCTGATCGTGCTCGGCTTCGACGGCCAGGACCCGCGCCTCACGGACCGCTTCATGGCCCAGGGCATGCTGCCCAACTTCCAGCGCTTGAGGGAGATGGGCTGCTACCACCGGCTCCGCACCAGCACCCCGTCCGTGTCGCCGGTCGCCTGGTCGTGCTTCACCACCGGCACCAACCCCGGCCGCCACAACATCTTCGACTTCCTCGACCGCGACCCGCGCACCTACCTCCCGCGCCTGTCCTCGGCCCACATCGGCGCCGTGCGGCGTGTCCTCCGCCTGGGCAAGTGGCGGATACCGCTCGAGAAGCCCGCCATCCGCCTGCTCCGCAGGTCCAAGCCCTTCTGGACCCTGCTCGGCGAGCACCGCGTCTGGAGCACGATCCTGCGGGTGCCGATCACCTTCCCGCCCGACCGGTTCTACGGCGCCGAGCTGTCGGCCATGTGCGTCCCCGACCTGCTCGGCACCCAGGGCACCTTCCTCCTCTTCACCACCCGACCGGCCGCGGAGCGTTTCAAGGAGGGAGGCGTGCGGGTGCAGCTCGAGGGAGGCGGGGACCGCCTCGTCGCCACCCTCAGCGGGCCGGAGAACCCGTTCCTGGAGGGCAACCCGCCGCTCGCCATCCCCCTGCTCATGACCCTCGACCGCGGCCGGCAGCGCGCGCGCGTGCGGCTCGGCGACGAGGAGGTCGAGCTCGCCCCGGGCGTGCTCTCCGGCTGGGTGCCGCTCACCTTCCGCGCCGCCCCGGGCCTCAAGGTGGCCGGCCTCACCCGCCTGCAGCTGACCGAGATGGGCGAGCACGTCTCGCTCTACGTCGCGCCCATCAACCTCGACCCGGAGAGGCCGGCCATGCCGGTCTCGCACCCGGGCTTCTACGCCACCTACCTGGCCAAGCGCATCGGCCCCTACGCCACCCTCGGCCTGGCCGAGGACACCTGGGCGCTGAACGAGAAGGTGATCGACGACGCCACCTTCATCCAGCTCACCTACGACCTCGACCGCGAGCGCGAGGCGATGCTCGACGTCACCCTCGACCACCAGCGCCAGGGCGTCGTGGCGGTGGTGTTCGACGCCACCGACCGCATCCAGCACATGTTCTGGCGCTACCTCGAGCCCGACCACCCGGCCGCGCGCGGCGCGGACCCCGGCCCCCACCGCGACGCCATCGCGGACCTCTACCGGCACAACGACGCCGTGGTCGGCCGGGTGCTCGGTCGGCTGCGCCCCGACGACGTCCTGCTGGTGATGTCCGACCACGGCTTCAACGCCTTCCGCCGCGGCGTCAACCTCAACGCCTGGCTCCGGGCCGAGGGCTACCTGACGCTCGTGGACGGGGCCGAGGGGCGCGAGGAGTGGCTGCGGGAGGTGGACTGGTCGCGCACCCGCGCCTACGCCCTCGGCCTCACCGGCATGTACCTGAACATCCGCGGGCGCGAGGCGCAGGGGGCGGTGGCGCCGGGCGAGGAGGCGCGGGCGCTCAAGGCCGAGCTGATCGGCAAGCTGCGCGGCCTGGTTGACGCGGAGACGGGCGAGGTGGCGATCCACGACGTCTTCGACGCCGAGGCCACCTACGTCGGCCCCTACGCCGGCAACGCCCCCGACCTCCTCGTCGGCTACAACCTCGGCTACCGCATCTCCTGGGACGGGGCGAGCGGGGTCGTGGCCGGGCCGGTGATCGAGGACAACACCAAGGCGTGGAGCGGCGACCACTGCGTCGACCCGCGCCTGGTCCCCGGCATCCTGTTCGCGAGCGCGCCGGTCGCCCACGACGACCCGGCCCTGGTCGACATCGCGCCGACCGCGCTCCAGCTGTTCGGGGTCCGGCCGCCCCGCCACATGGAGGGGAGGCCCCTGTTCGCCGCCGAGACCCTGGCGGCGACGCGCAGCCGACCGCGGCCCGGGGTGGGGCCGGCCGCGGCACCAGCAGATCGGGGGTGACGTCGTGTTCGGGTTCGTCAAGGTCAAGCTGGAGAAGAGCCTGGTCGACCGGGTGAAGCGCATCGCCGACCTGGCGGGCTACTCCTCGCCCGAGGAGTTCATCACCCATGCCCTGGAGAAGGAGCTGGCCAAGCTCGAGGACGCCGACTCCGAGGAGGAGATCAAGCGGCGCCTCAAGGGGCTCGGCTACATCTCGTAGAGGCAGCCAGCGATGTCGCCCCTCAACGCCGCTGTCGGTCGCGGGATCGAGCTGCTGCTCCGCCCCCTCGCCGGCCTGCCGGCCGAGGTGGCGGTGACGGGGTGGTCGCTGCTGCTGGCGGTGGTGATGCTGCTGGCCGTCAAGCGGTTCTCCAACCAGGTCGCGCTCGACGCGGTCAAGCGCCGCATCCACGCCTGCCTGTTCGAGATCCGCCTCTACAACGACGACCTGCGGGCGATCTTCCGCGCCCAGCTCGAGCTGCTCCGCCACAACGGCCGCTACCTGCTGCTGTCCCTGCCGCCGCTCATCGTCATGATCGTGCCGGTCGCCCTCCTCCTCGTCCACCTGCAGCCGTTCTACGGCTACCGCCCGTTCCGGCCGGGCGAGGAGGTGCTGCTCGAAGCCCAGCTGAACGCGACCGGCCCGGCGCGGCCGTCCCTCGAGCTCGAGGCGCCGCCGGGTCTGACCGTCGAGACCCCGGCGGTGTGGTCGCCGGCGCTGGCCGAGGTGGCCTGGCGGCTGCGGGCGACCGCCGCCGGCGACTACCTGGTCACCGTCCGTGCCGGAGGCGAGGCCTGGACCAAGACCGTCACCGTCGGCGGCGGCGTGACGCGGCTGTCGCCGCGGCGGCCGTCCGCGTCGCTCGCCGACCAGCTCGCCTGGGTGGCCGAGCCGCCGGTGCCCGCGGGCGGCGCCGTCCGCGCCATCAGCGTCGCCTACCCGCCGCGGCGCCTGGCCGTCGCCGGCGAGTCCGACTACGCCTGGATGGTGGCCCTGCTCGTCCTGTCGACGGCCCTGGCGCTGGCGCTGAAGAAGCCGCTCGGCGTGACGCTGTAGGGCGCGTCGCGACCGTCACCATCCGGCAGGGCCCGCCGGCGCGTGCGGCCGGGTGCGACCCGTGGCGTCTCGGATCGCCTCGAGCAGGGTGCTGCCGGTGAAGGGCTTGACCAGGTAGGCCGCCGCGCCGCGTGCGAGCGCCTCCTCGCGCAGGCCGGGCGCGTCGTGGGCGGTGATCAGGATCAGCGGCAGCCTGACGTTGCGCCGCCCGAGCTCGGCCAGCAGCTCGAGGCCGGACATGGCCGGCAGCCGGAGGTCCGAGACCAGGCACACGCCGTCGTCGGCAGCGCCGCTCGCGAGCAGCTCCTCCGCCGAGCCGAACGCCGCCCGCTCCACGCCGGCGGCCCCGAGCAGGCGCTCGATCGCCTCGCGCAGGCTGGGGTCGTCCTCGACCACCAGCACCTTCCGCCCGCCACGCGACCTCTCAGGCCCCACGAGTCCCCCGCCGCGCCTCGTCCCGTCCCCCCATCCGCCTCGGCGACCCACTGTCGGGCGGGCGGGCGGCAGGGTCAATCCGACCAAGAGGCAGCGCGCCCTGCCCGATCGAGAGCGGCC
>CAYTJW010000299.1:0-6593 GCA_964438135.1 uncultured Thermoanaerobaculia bacterium | reverse complement strand
GGACCTCGCCGCCGCGCTCGGGGAGGTCGGCGCCGAGCGCGACCCCGCCGCCCGGCGTTTCGCCGCCACCCTGCTGCTGCTGCGCTGGCCCGGCCTGACGCCGGAGGTGCGGGCCGGCCTGCCCCGCACGACGCCGCTCGGGGAGGTCGACTCCTTCCGCGACAACTGGTGGTGTGAGCCGCGTGGGACCGGCGGCGAGGAGGCGGTCTCGCCCGCCTTCCTGAGCCCCGCGCAGGTCACGGCCGTGGCGGCCGAGCAGGACGCCTTCGCGGCGGTCGGCACCGCCCCGGACTGGCTCTCCGCCCGGGCCATCGCCTGGGCCTCCTCCCACCCCGACGACCCGCGCTCGCCCGAGGCGCTCCACCTCGCCGTCCGCGCCACCCGCTACGGCTGCACCGGCGACGCCACCTCCGGCCACTCCAAGGCCGCCTTCCAGCTCCTCCACCGCCAGTGGCCGAAGAGCGACTGGGCGCAGCGGACGAAGTACTGGTACTGAGCAGCCATCAGCCGTCAGCGATCAGCCTTCAGCTCCCCCGCCCGCCCGGAGAAGGATGGTGGGGGCGGGGGAAGCTGACAGCTGATGGCTGAGAGCTGAAGGCTCTCCTACGCCAGCTCGCGGTGCCCCTGCTCGTGCGGGTGCGTTCCGAAGACGCTCCCGACGACCGCGGGGCCGAGGGTGGGGGCAGGGGGGGTCGGGTCGCGTCGCCTGCGCCGGCGGCCCGCCTGGGTCAGACTCGCTCGATGGGCGTCGTCCGCCAGCTCGTCGCCGGGCTCCTGCTGGCCGCGCTCGGCTGCGCGTCGCGACCACCGCAGGGGGCAACGGGGCTGGTCGTGGAGAGCGTCGTCCCGGGCGGGGCAGCCGCCAGGGCGGGCATCCGGGCCGGGGACGTGCTCCTGGGCTGGCGGCGGGGCGGCGCCGGCCGCGAGCTGGTCTCGCCCTTCGACCTCGAGCAGGTGGAGGCGGAGGAGGCACCGATCGCGCCGGTGAGCATCCTCGGCCGCCGCGGCGGCGTGGCGGTGTCGTTCACGGCGGGAGACGGCGAGATGGGCCTCGAGGTCGCGCCGCGCTTTCCCGCCGACGAGCTGGAACGGGCTCGCCGGGCAGCCGGCGTCGAGGCGGTCGAGGCGCTGCGCGCGCTCGCCCTCGGCGAGAGCCGGTGGCCGGTCCGGACCTGGCTGCTGTGCCTGGCCGCCGAGGCGGCCGGACCCGAGGCCGGGGCGCGACTGTGGGCCGAGGCGGCGGCGGCGTTCCGGCGCGCGCTCGAGGTCCAGGAGAGCTGCTGCCCGGACAGCCTCGGCGTGGCGCTCGGCCTGTCCCAGGTCGGCCGGGTCGACTCCGAACGTGGCCGCCTCGGCGAGGCCGAGCTCGTCCAGCGCCGGGCGCTCGAGATCACCCGGCGGCTGGCGACGGGCAGCCTCCCGCTCGCCAGGGACCTGCTCAACCTCGGGCTGACCTCGTGCCGGCGCGGCGACCTGGCGGGGGCGGAGACGCTCTACCGGCAGGCCCTCGCCATCAACCAGCGCCTCGCCCCCGGCAGCGTGCGTCTGGCGCGGTGCCTCACCAACCTCGCCGTCGTCAGCCTCGAGCGCGGCAACGTCCAGGCCGCCGAGGCCTACTCGCGGCGGGCCCTGGAGATCAAGGAGCGGCTCGCCCCGGGCAGCGTCGGGGTCGCGACGACCCTGCTCAGCATCGCCGCCATCGCCAGCTGGCGGGGCGACCTCGCCGCCGGGGAAGCCTACGGGCGGAGGGCGAACGAGATCCTCGAGCGAGCCGCCCCGGACCAGGGTGCGGGCCGTCTCGCCGCGTCTGGCCGACCTCAGGTACCCGGAACCGCTCGACCTGGCGTCGACCCTGCGCACGCTCGACCCCGGGACGCTCCTCCTCGAGCTGGCGGTGGGGGAGGAACGCAGCCACCTCTTCGCGGTGGGCCGGGATCACTTCGCGGTGTACCCCTTGGCGGTCGGCGAGGAGCAGCTGCGGGACCGGGTCGGGCGTCTGCGTCGCCTCATCGGCCTCGGCGCGATCGGCCCCGAGCGGCTGACCGTGGAGGCCAGCCGGGAGCTCGCCGGCGTCACCCGCTCCCGGTCGGAGACCCTGCTCGCCCCGGCGCGGGCCGAGCTGGCCGACGCCTCCAGGCTGGTCTTCGTGCCCGAGGGACCGCTCCACCTGCTGCCGTTTGCGGTCCTGCTCGACCCCGCCGCCGACTACGGCCGTCGGTTGGGCGAGGCCAGGCCCGTCTCCGTCGTCGCCTCGTCGACCGTGCTGGCCCAGCTCCGGAGCGGGCGCCGACCGGCCCGCGAGCCGGTGGTGGTCGCCTTCGGGGACCCCAGCTACCCGCCAGCGGACGGCCCGGCGGTGCGGCCGGGGCTGCTGGTCCCGTTGCCGTCCACCCGGGCCGAGGTCGAGAGGCTCGGCGAGCTCTACGGCGAGCGCGCCACCGTCTGGGTGGGGGCGGATGCCACCGAGGAGAGGGCCAAGGCGGTGGGCCGGGAGGTGGCGATCCTGCACCTCGCGGCGCACGGCCTGGTCGACGAGCGGCGGCCGCTGTCCTCGGCGCTGGCGCTGAGCGTCCCCGCGTCGCCGGGGGAGGGCCGCGACAACGGCCTGCTGGAGGCGTGGGAGGTGTTCGAGCAGGTCCGCCTCGACGCCGACCTGGCGGTCCTCTCGGCGTGCGACACGGCGCTCGGCCAGGAGGTCGCCGGGGAGGGGATCGTCGGCCTGACCCGGGCCTTCCAGTACGCCGGCGCGCGCAGCGTGCTCGCCTCCCTGTGGTCGGTGGCCGACGCCTCCACCGCCCTGCTGATGCGACGCTTCCACCTCGGGCTCCAGGCCGGGATGAGCCGGGACGAGGCGCTGCGGGCGGCGCAGCTCGCCTTCATCGCCGGGCCGGTGACGACCGACGAGGGCGACCTGCCGCGCGACCTCTCCCACCCGTTCTTCTGGGCCGCCTTCCAGCTCTACGGCGACGGGGAGTGACCCGGGGCGACCGTCCTCGCCGGGTCGAACGGGTCCTGACGGCTGACGGCTGAGAGCTGAGAGCTGTCTCACGCCAGCTCGCGCAGCAGCTCCTTGACCAGGGCGTAGAAGCGGGCCACGGTCGAGATCTGCACCGCCTCGTCGGGCGAGTGCGGGTTGCGGATCTCGGGGCCGATCGAGACCGCGTCCATGCCGGGCGCCTTCTCGATCAGCAGGCCGCACTCGAGGCCGGCGTGGATGGCCTTGATCTCGGGCCGCTTGCCGGACAGCCGCTCGGCCACGGCCACGGTCCGCTGCACCAGCGGCGAGGCCGGGTTGGGCTTCCAGCCCGGGTAGGCGTCGTGGACCTCGACCTCGGCACCGTGGGACACGCCCACCGCCCGCACCTGCTCGCCGGCGGCGTACAGCGCCGGCATCACCGACGAGCGGTGCGAGGTCACCACCAGCACCCGCTCCGCCTCGGTCTTGACCACCGCCAGGTTGTTGGAGGTCTCGACCAGGCCCGGCACGTCGCGGGACATGGACAGCACGCCGTGCGGCATGGCGGTGACGAGGCACAGCAGGCGGTCGCGCAGGTGCTGGCGGAAGACGTGGCGGACGCTGTCGTCGTCGGCCACCGCCTCGACCTCGACCGCGAGGTCGGGCTCGATGGCGCCGAACTCCTCCCTGAAGCCGGGCAGGCAGGCGGCGGCCGCCGCCTCGAGCCTGGACCGGGCGTCGGCCGGGATGCGGCAGACGGCGAAGGCCTCGCGCGGGATGGCGTTGTGCTTGGAGCCGCCGTCGAGCGACACCAGCTCGAGCTCGAGGCCGGTCTCGATGGCCTTGGCCAGCACGCGGGCCGCGAGCTTCAAGGCGTTGCCGCGGTTGTCGATGATGTTGAGGCCGGAGTGGCCCCCCTTGAGGCCCCGCACCACCAGCTTGACCGGAGATGAGCCGAGCAGGCCCTTGCGGCGGTCGGTCGGCAGCGACATGTGGATGTCGGCGCCGCCGGCGCAGCCGATGTAGACCGCGCCGTCCTCCTCGGTGTCGAGGTTGACCATCAGCCGGCCCGAGACGATCGAGGCGTCGAGCTGCTTGGCGCCGGTCAGGCCGGTCTCCTCGTCGACCGTGCACAGGATCTCGAGCGGGCCGTGCACCGCCTCGGGGTCGTCGGCGACCGCCATGGCCGCGGCCAGGCCGATGCCGTTGTCGGCGCCGAGGGTGGTGCCGCGGGCGCGCACCCAGTCGCCGTCGACGTAGGCGTCGATGCCCTGCTCGAGGAAGTCGCGCGCGACGTCGGCGTTCTTCTCGCACACCATGTCGAGGTGGCCCTGCAGGATCACGGTCGGCGCCGCCTCGTGGCCGGGCGTGGCCGGCACCACCACCACCAGGTTGCCGATCGCGTCGCGGCGGACGGCGAAGCCGCGCTGCCGCGCCCAGGCCTCGACGTGGGCGACGATCTTCTCCTCGGACTTGGACGGGCGGGGGACGCCGAGGATGGCGTCGAAGTGCGACCAGATCAGGCGGGGCTCGAGGGACGCGACCGGGCTGCTCATGGGGGACCTCCTTCGGCGTGCGGGCGTTCGCGCCCGCGGCGTGCTCAGGTCGGCCATCTTACACCCGCCGCCGCCCGAGCGCCCGTGGCTCGGCTATCCTCGGGCGGTGGGGAGCGCACTGCCCGAGCCAGCCACCGTCGGCGCCGAGCCGGCCTCGGGCCGCCCGCCGACCTGCCGCGTCATCCACCTCCTGCCGCTGCTCGCCGTGCTGGTCCTGGCCCTGGTCGTCCGGCTGGCCGGCATCGGCCGGGAGCCGCTGTGGCTGGACGAGGTCTGCACCCACGACGTCAGCGCCGGCTCGCTCGCCGAGACCCTCCGCGCCGCTGCCCGCTTCGACGACCAGAAGCCCGGCTACCACCTCGGCCTGTGGGCCTGGCGGCAGCCGTTCGGCGGCTCGGTGCTCGCCCTGCGGGGGTACAGCACGCTGTGGAGCGTGATCGGCGTCGGCCTCCTCGTCCTCCTCGGCCGCGAGCTCGGCGGCCGCCGGCCGACGGGCCTGCTGGCGGCTGTGCTCGCCGCGGTGAACCCGCTCGACGTGTACTTCGCGCAGGAAGCCAGGATGTACGCCCAGGCCGCGGCCCTCGGCACGCTCTCCGCCTGGCTGCTGCTGGTCTGGAGGCGGCGGGCGGTCGCCCCCGCGGGCCGGCCGGCCTGGCCGCTGGCGGTCGGGTACGCCGTCGCCGCCGTGGCGCTCGCCTCCAGCCACTACGTCGCCGTGACGCTGCTCGTCGCCCAGGGGCTCGCCGCCTTGACGGTCTTCGCCCGCGCCAGGGCGTGGCGGCACGCCGTCGCCTACCTGGCGTGCGGCGGCGCGTGCGGGCTCGCCCTGCTGCCGTGGCTGCTCTTCGTCGGCCGCGTCCACGGGGCGCCCTTCAACGTCGCGGCGGTGGGTTGGATACCCTCGCCCTCGCTGCTCGACCCCCTCGGGCTCGTGACCCGCGACCTCGTCTGGGGCCGGGCGGCCTGGTCGCCGTCGGGCTGGCGGGTCGCGACCGCGCTGTCGGTGGCGGTGCTGGGAGTCGTCGTCGCCGCGCTGGTGCGCGGGGTCGGGCCGGGTGAGAGCGACCGCGCCCGGCTAGCCGGCGCCGTCCACGCGACCTGGCTGCTGCTGGCACCGGTGGCGCTGGCGCTGCTCGTCAGCTGGTGGGTGATGCCGGTGCTGTTCCGCCCCCGCTTCTCGCTGCTCGTGCTGCCCCCGTTTCTCGCCCTGCTGGCGCTGGCGAGCGACGGGCTGGCGCGGCGGTGGGCGCGGGCCGCCCTCGCGGCGGCGCTGGTGGCGATGATGGGGGCGGCGACAGTCTCGCAGGCCGTGACCGTCGAGAAGCAGGGGCTGGCGGGCTTCGCCGCCCTGTGGCGGGAGGAGGGGCCGCCGGACGACGTCCTCTTCTACCCGCGCTGGAACCGCCGCGTGGCTGGCTACTACCTGGGTCAGCCGGTGCACAACGTGCCGGCGCGACCGCAGCTGGAGGCGGCCCTCCGCACCGGTCAGGGCCGGCGCGTCTGGGTGGTGCGCATCGCCGACTACTCCCTCGCCGCGGAGCCCGCGGCCGAGCGGGAGCTGTGTGCCTGGGTCCTCGGTCTCGGCCCGCAGCGCCGCCTCGCCGCAGTGGACAACGTCGAGGTGGTCGAGGTCCTGGCGCGACCGCTGCCGCCGGTCTTCCCGCCCCTGCGCCTGGGCCAGCGGCTGCTCTTCGGCGACGCGGCGGTCGAGCCCCACCTCGGCCAGGGGTGGTGGCGCGCCGAGCCCGGCTTCCGCTGGAGCCGCGGCCGCCGGGCCGAGGTCCGCTTCGGCCTCGAGGAGGCGAGCGCGTCGGCGCTCGAGCTGGAGCTGCTCTGCTTCCGCCGGCAGCGGGTGACCCTGACCCTCAACGGCCACGTCCTGGCCGGCTTCGACTGCGCCGAGCGCGCCCCCCACCGCCGTCGGTTCGACCTCCCGCCGGCCGCGGTCGGCCGCGACAACACGCTCCGCTTCGACCTGCCGGACGCGACCTCGCCGGCGGCGGTGGGGGAGAGCGGCGACACCCGCACCCTCGCGGTCGGGCTGCGGTGGCTGGAGGTCCGATAGGCGTCGGTGACGGATC
>CAYTJW010000298.1:0-6597 GCA_964438135.1 uncultured Thermoanaerobaculia bacterium | reverse complement strand
CTCACCTCTCGGTGTCGCATGCTCCGCACCGAGGTCCCCCCGGCCTGGTCTCGGTTCGCGGGGGGCAGCGGGGGGCGGGCGCCGTCAAACCCAGCGGCCACCGCGCCGCGACCCGGTCGGGCGGCAGACGCGCACCGCGGGGACGCGGCTGCGGCATCGGCTCGCGCGAGCTTGACCGGCCCCCGCGAGGCGGCTAGCGTGGGCCGGTGAGCGGTCCCGACTTCTCCTTCTTCGAGGTCCAGACCCGGGAGGAGGCGCTCGGCCACCTCGGGCGCTTCGCCCGGCTCGGCGCCGAGGCGGTCCCCCTCGGGGAGGCGGCCGGCCGGGTCCTGGCCGCCGACGTCGCCAGCCCCGAGGACCTGCCCCCCTTCCGCCGCTCGACCGTGGACGGCTTCGCGGTGCGCTCGCGCGACACCTTCGCGGCCGGCGAGTCGTCGCCGGCCCTGCTCGAGGTGGTCGGCGAGGTGGCGATGGGTCGGCCGGCCGGGGTCGAGGTGCGGGCGGGCCAGACCGCCCGCATCCCGACCGGCGGCATGCTCCCCGAGGGGGCCGACGCGGTGGTCATGCTCGAGTACTCGCGGGCGGTGGACGCCGCCACCGTGGAGCTGACCCGGCCCGCCGCCCCGGGCAGCAACGTCACCCAGGTCGGCGAGGACGTCGCCCGCGGGCAGGCGGTGCTGCCGGCCGGGCGGCGGCTGCGCGCCCAGGACGTGGGCCTGCTCGCCGCCCTCGGGCTGAGCCGGGTGGGGGTGGTGCGCCGGCCGCGGGTGGCCATCCTCTCCACCGGCAACGAGGTGGTCGCGGCCGATCGGACCCCGGCCCCGGGCCAGGTCCGGGACGTCAACGCCCACACCCTCGCCGCGCTCAGCCAGGAGGCCGGCGCCACCCCGCTGCCGCTCGGCCTGGTCGCCGACGACCCGGGGCTGCTGCGCGAGGCGGTCGAGCGGGGCCTGGCCGCGGCCGACGTGGTGCTGGTCTCGGGCGGCAGCTCGGTGGGGGCGGCGGACTGGACGCTGCGCACCTTCATGTCCTTCCCCGGCGCCGAGCTGCTGGTGCACGGCGTCGCCATCCGGCCGGGCAAGCCGCTGATCCTGGTCCGGGTCGGCGAGCGGGCCCTGCTCGGCCTCCCCGGCCACACGGTGAGCGCCCAGGTCACCTTCCAGCTCTTCGCCCGCCCGCTGCTGGTCGAGCGGCTGCTCGGCGCCGCCGAGGAGCCGGGCCGGCGGGTGCGGGCGCTGCTCGGCCGCAGCGTGGCCGCGACGCCGGGGCGGGAGACCTGGGTCCGGGTCAGGCTCGAGGAGCACCCCGCCGGGCTGGTGGCGGAGCCGGTGCTCGGCTCCTCCGGGGTCATCAGCACCCTGGTCAACGCCCACGGGCTGGTGGGCGTGCCGCTCGGCTGCGAGGGGCTGGTGGCGGGAACGGCGGTCGAGGTCCACCTGTTCTGACAGCCGCTGGAGGTGCGCGCCATGACCGGTCCGCCCCGCCGTCACGTCTACCTGAGCGTCGTCGAGCTGGCCGCCGCCCGCCGCGTGCTGCTCGAGGAGTGCGGCCGGTCCTCGCCGCTCGACGAGGAGTCGGTGCCGGTGGAGCTGGCCGAGGGGCGGGTCACCGCCCGGGCGGTCGAGGCCGCGAGCTCCTCCCCGTCCTGGCACCTGGCGGCGATGGACGGCGTCGCCCTGCGCGCCGAGCGGACCTTCGGCGCCCGGCCGGGCCGGCCGCTCGAGCTGACCCTCGGGGTCGACTTCGTCCCGGTCAACACCGGCCAGGTCCTGCCCGAGGGCGCCGACGCCGTGGTCATGGTCGAGCACTGCGTCCCGGTCGCGCCCGACGAGCAGGGCCGCGAGCGGGTCGCCGTCGAGGAGGCGGCCTGTCCCTGGCAGCACGTGCGCAAGCTGGGCGAGGACGTGGTCGCGGGCGAGCTGCTGCTGCCCGCCGGCACCCGCCTCGGCCCCGCCCACCTCGGGGCGCTGGTGGCGGGCGGGGTGTACGAGGTGCCGGTGCGGCGGCGCCCCCGGGTGGCGATCGTCCCCACCGGCTCGGAGCTGGTCACCGTCGACCAGGCCCGGGCAGAGGCGCCGCGGCCGGGCCAGGTGGTGGAGGCCAACGCCCTGGTCCTCGCCGGGTTGGTCCGCCAGGAGGGGGGCGAGGCGACGACCCTGCCCGCCTGCGTCGACGAGGTGCCGGCGGTCCGCGCCGCGATCGCCGGGGCGGTGGCCGCCGGCTTCGACCTGGTCCTGGTCAACGCCGGCTCCTCGGCCGGCACCGCCGACCACACCGCCAACGCCCTCGCCGAGCTCGGCGAGGTGCTGGTCCACGGCGTGGCCATCATGCCCGGCAAGCCGACCGTGCTCGGGCGGGTCGGGAGCACGCCGGTGGTCGGCAGCCCCGGCTACCCGGTGTCGGCGGTGATCTCCTTCGAGCAGCTGGTGGCGCCGCTCCTCGCCCGCCTGCTCGGCACCACGGCGCGGGCCAGGCCGACGGTGAGGGTGACGCCGGTGGCCCCGCTGCCGTCGCGGCCGGGCTACGAGGAGTTCATCCGCGTCAAGCTCGGCCGGGTCGGCGACCGGGTCGTCGCCGTGCCCCTCCACCGCGGCGCCGGCTCGACCACCTCGCTGACCCGGGCCGACGGCGTCATCCGCGTCCCGGCGCGGCTCGAGGGGGTGGAGGCGGGGCGGGAGGTCGACGCCGAGCTGCTGCGGCCGCTGGCGGAGGTCGAGGGCACCATCGTCGCCATCGGCTCCCACGACCCGCTGCTCGACGTGCTCGCCGACCTCCTCCACCGCCACGACCCGAACCTGTCCCTGACCTCCGGCCACGTCGGCTCCCTCGGCGGGCTGCTGGCGCTGGCCCGCAACCAGGCCCACCTGGCCGGCTCCCACCTCCTCGACCCGGCGACCGGGGTGTTCAACGTCGCCCAGGTGCGGCGGGTCCTGGCCGGCCGCCCGCTGGTGGTGGTGCGGCTGGTGGAGAGGGTGCAGGGGTTCATCGTCGCCAGGGGCAACCCCAGGCGGATCGAGGGGCTGGCCGACCTGGTCCGGCCCGACGTCGTCTTCGTCAACCGCCAGGGGGGCTCCGGCACCCGCGTCCTGCTCGACCACCGGCTGGCCGCGGAGGGGGTCGACCCCGCCGCCATCCGCGGCTACGAGCAGGAGGAGCACACCCACACCGCCGTCGCCGCCGCCGTCCTCTCCGGCCGCGCCGACGCCGGCCTGGGGGTGGCGGCCGCCGCCCGCGCCCGCGGGCTCGACTTCGTCCCCCTCGCCGACGAGCACTACGAGCTGGTCATCCCGGCCGAGCACCTGGCGAGCGCCGGGGTCCAGGCCCTGCTGGCGGTGGTGCGCGGCGGGGACTTCCGCGCCGCCGCCGAGCGTCTCGGCGGCTACGGCCTGGCCCGGAGCGGCGAGGTGGTCTGGGAGCAGTAGCGCCGGCTCACTTCGACGGCTCGCCGATGGAGCGGAGCTCGACCGTCGTGAGCGCCTGGACCGCGCGCGTCCCGGTGAAGCTGTCGGTCGGGACCACGAGCATCGTGGCGCCGGTGAAGGGGGGCTGCGCGCCGGCGTTGGGGGCCTTGACCAGCTGCCAGTCCCAGGCGACCAGCGCCTGGGCTCCGGCAGGGCCGAGCGCCAGCTCCGACCAGGACAGCACGGCAGCGTAGCCGTCCGAGGCGTAGGCCGCGAGGTACAGGCCCTTGTGCTGGCGGTGGAGCGGGTTGTCCATCTGCTGCCGGTAGCCGGTGGCGAGCTTCACCAGGTCGAGCACGCGCACCCCCTTGAACCGCCAGACGCCGTGGTCGCCGGTGTGCTCGCCGTAGACGACGACCGGGCCGGAGTCGACCTCCGCGAGCTGGCCGCCGGCCACCAGCTCCCTGAGGCTGGCGACGGTGAAGTCCCTCCTGGGCGCGGCGGGGCTGACCCTGTCGACGACGGTCAGGGTCGGGCTGACCGGGATCCGCGGGCCCTCCGCCGGCGCGGGCGGAGCCGGCAGGACGGCGAGGGAGACGACGACGACAAGGTGGCGCAGTCTGACCGAGGCGGCGGCGGATGTCATGGGCGCTCCTCGAGCGGGTGCTCGCGGGGGCCGGGCCCCCCGCGGCCCCATTGTACGGGCAGACAGGGGCGGGTTCGCCGGGGGCGTCACGCCCGGCGTCTCGCCCCGTTCCTCCGATCCCGCCCCCGATCTCGCCGCGGGCCCGCCCGAGCTCAGCGGTGCAGGATCGCCTCGCCGCTGGCCTCGTCGGCGATGGTCCGGCCGTCCGGCGCGAGCCGGACCGGGTCCATGCCGAACGCCCGTTCCAGGACCGCGTGGCCGGCGTAGATCAGGGGGGTGAGGCCGACCGCCACCACCAGCTTGACCAGGTAGCTGGTGACGACGATGCTCAGGATCTTGGACTGCTGCGGGGTGCCGGCCCAGGCCAGGGTCTGGATCAGGCAGGTGTCGACCAGCTGCGACACCGCCGTGGAGCCGGTCGCGCGCAGCCAGAGCAGGCGGTTCCGGGTCAGCCGCTTGACCAGGTGGAAGACGAAGATGTCGGTGTGCTGCGCGACCAGGTAGGCCGCGAGCGAGGCGGCGAACATCCGGTTCGAGTTGAGGTAGGCGTTCTCGAACGACTCCTGGGTGATGGCGGTGAACGGCGCCGCCGGCACCGCGGCGGACAGGTTGACCAGCGCCACCGTGAGCAGGGCGCACGCGAAGCCGACGTTGGTGACCGTGCGGGCCGCCCGGCGGCCGTAGAACTCGTTCAGCAGGTCGGTGAGGAGGAAGGTCACCGGGAAGGGGATCATGCCGACCGAGATCACCCACTCGACGCCCCACAGGGTGGTGGCGTAGAGCTTGCCGCCGATGAGGTCGCCGACGATCAGGCAGGTGACGAAGGTGCCGGTGAGGAGCAGGAAGAGCCGCAGCCGGGTGTCGATGGTCATGCCGTCGGCCGTCTCCTCGGCACGGTTGCCGCCGGGTCCGTGGGCGACGCGCCGGTCCCTCGCGCCGCCGCCGCGGCGGGAGGGCGTCGCTCGCCGCCACGGTCGCGACGATCGCGACGGGCGGCGGCCGGCGGGGCGTCCTCTGTCACCGGTCGAGTCTACCAGCGGCAGGGGCTGTCCCGAGCGCATGGGCGGGCACGGGCCCCTGGCGGGCAACACCCTGAGCCACAGCTGCGTGCGCCTGGTCACGGGAGCGCTTCCCGTCGCCGCGAGGGGCTCCCCGGCCGGGCACGTCCGCCGCGCATGGCGAGGGGAGGTGCGCGGGCGGGCGGCACCGGGGTACCATCCCCCGCGGAGGCGACGCCGTGAGCGCTCTCACCCTGCTGCTGCTCGTCGTCGGGCTGGCCCTGCTGATCGCCGGGGCGGAGCTGCTGGTGCGCGGCGCCGCGGCGCTCGCTCGCCGCCTCGGCATCTCGCCGCTGGTCGTCGGCCTGACGGTGGTGGCCTTCGGCACCTCGTCGCCGGAGCTGTCGGTGAGCGTCATGTCGGCCCTGCGCGGCCAGGCCGAGCTGGCGGTCGGCAACGTGGTCGGCTCGAACATCTTCAACGTGCTCCTCATCCTCGGGCTGTCGGCGCTGATCACGCCGCTGGTGGTCGACCGCCAGCTGGTGCGGCTGGACGTGCCGATCATGCTCGGCGCCTCCTTCCTGCTGCCGGTCCTGGCCTGGAACGGCTCCGTCGGCCGACTGGAGGGGCTGCTGCTGGCGGGAGCGGCGGTCGTCTACACCGTCGTCCTGGTGCGGCTCGGCCGGTCCGGCGAGCGGGGCGAGCCGGGCGACCTGCCGGCGGGGGCCGGGGCCGGCAGCCTGGTGGGGCAGCTGGCCCTGGTGGCGGCCGGCCTGGCGATGCTCGTCCTCGGCTCGCGCTGGCTGGTGGACGGGGCGGTGGCCCTGGCCCGGGCGGTGGGGCTGTCGGAGCTGATCATCGGCCTGACCATCGTCGCCGCCGGCACCTCCCTGCCCGAGGTGGCCGCGTCGGTGGTGGCGGCGCTGCGGGGGGAAAGGGACCTGGCGGTGGGCAACGTCGTCGGGTCGAACATCTTCAACCTGCTGGCGGTGCTCGGCCTGGCGGCCGCGGTGGCCCCGGCGGGGGTGGCCGTTCCGGCCGCGGCCCTGCACTTCGACATCCCGGTGATGGTCGCGGTGGCCCTGGCCTGCCTGCCGGTCTTCTTCACCGGCTTCGTCATCGCCCGCTGGGAAGGGGCCCTGTTCCTGGCCTACTACCTGGCGTACACCCTGTTCCTGGTGCTCGACGCCCAGGACCACGACGCGGCGCCGGCGATGGGCCGGTTCATGCTCGCCTTCGCCCTGCCCCTGACCGCCGTGACCCTGCTGGTGACCGCCGGCCAGGCGTGGCGCCGGCGGAAGGCGGGTCGGGGGCGGGGGGCGCCCGCGTGAGGTCGCCCGTGGCCCCTCGGCCCGGGGGCGGCCGGGGGAGGCACGACGCGGGCCCCCGACCTGCCGAGGCGGGAGCGCCGCCTCGTGCTCCCCGGGGGTCGGGGAATGGGCGCGCGGGGCTCGGGGTTGGAGCGGGTTGCCGCCCGCCCTCTCGCCCGGCTCGGCGGCGACGGCTCGTCACGATGCGACCACGACGGCTTCCGACCGCAACGGCCCTGGGT
>CAYTJW010000297.1:0-6602 GCA_964438135.1 uncultured Thermoanaerobaculia bacterium | reverse complement strand
CGAGCGCCGCCCTGTGGGCGCAGCCGGTGCGGGCCGTCGCGCGGGTGCCGGAGCGCCCGGCCACGGCCCTGGTCTACCTCGACGTCTCCGGCTCCATGTTCTCGCTCCTGCCGCACCTGCTCGGCCTGCTGCTGCCGTACGTCGGGTCGGGCTCGGCGCGGGTCATGCAGTTCTCGACCACGGTCGCGCCGCTGCCCCTGGCCGCCCTGCGCCGGGGGCGCCTGACCACCACCGGCGGCACGGACGTCAACCCGGTCCTCGTGCACGCCCTCGGCCAGCGCCAGGCGCGCAAGCTGCTGCTCCTGACCGACGGCTACACCGGCCGGCCGCGGGCCGACCTCGCCCTCCAGATCCGCGGCCGGGGCATCCGGGTGCACGTGGTGCTGCCCGCGGAGAGCCGCTGGGCGAGCGACCTCCAGGGCCTGGCCACCTCGATGACGACCCTGCCGCCGCTCGAGGCGACGAACGGGAGGACCCGATGAGCCGCACGATGGACCGAGAGCTCCTGCTGGCCGAGGACGTCCTGCCCGGCCACCCCGACCGGCTCGCCGACGGCATCGCCGAGGCGATCGTGGGCCAGGCGCTGTCCGCACAGCCCGAGGCCCTGGTCGGGGTCGAGGTCGGCGTCCACCGCCACAGCGTCTTCGTCACCGGCAGAGTGGCGGCGACGCGCCGCGCGAGCGCCGCCAACATGGGCTGGCCGGTGACCGTCGACCTGACCGAGCTGGTGGGGCGGGTCTACCGGGACGCCGGCTACGGCGGCCCCTGGGAGCAGAAGCCTCGCATCCTGGCCGACCTCGACGTCGACTACCTGCGCGACCCCGAGCGGGACATCCGCCGCTTCTCGGACGACCAGAGCGTCACCGTCGGCCACGCCTGCGGCGGCCCCGCGACCGGCTTCCTGCCGCCGGCCGCGTTCGCGGCGCGCGCCTTCAGGACCGCCCTGCAGCAGGCGCAGCGGGCATCGAGCGACGCCCTCGGGCCGGACGGCAAGGTGCTGGTCGCGCTCGAGCGGCAGGGTGGGCGCTTCCGCCTGCGCCGCCTGTGCGCCTCGATCCAGCACAAGGAAGGCCTGTCGGCCGAGAGGCAGCACCGCCTGGTGCTGCCCGCGCTGGAGCGGGCCGCGGCCGAGCTCGAGGCCGCCCTGCCCGGCCTGGAGTCGTCGTGGTCGGGCGACGTCGTCCGCCTCAACGGCGCCGGCGACTTCTCGGTCGGCGGCCCGCACGGCGACAACGGCCTGTCCGGCAAGAAGCTGGCCGTGGACCACTACGGCCCGGGGGTGCCGATCGGCGGCGGCGCCCTGTGCGGCAAGGACCCGCACAAGGTCGACCGGGTCGGCGCCCTGCGCGCCCGCCAGGTCGCGGTCCGCCTGGTGCGCGACGCGGGCCTGCCCGAGGCCACGGTCTGGCTCGCCTGGCAGCCCGGCCGCGAGGCGCCGGACGAGGTCTGCGCCCGCTCCGGCGCGCGCTTCCTCGACCGCGAGGCGATCGGCCGCCTGGTGCCGATCCCCGACCTCTCGATCCAGGCCTCGTTCCGAGAGCTCGAGCTGGGCCGCGTCGACTGGCGCCGGGTCCTGCGCGACGGCTACTTCGGCACCGGCCAGGCCTGGGAGCGGTGAGGGCGGCGCCGGGATCGCCTTCGCCGCCGACGCGCCGGGGGCTCGGCTCTACCTGACCCGGGCCACGAGCACGGTCATGTCGTCATCGTTGGCAGCCCCGGCGGCAAACGCGTCGCAGGCTGCCAGCAGGCGCTCGGCGATCTCGGCAGCGCCGGGCCCGGTCCGGCAGATCTCGCCCAGAGCCGCCTCCATCGCCTCCCTGCCCCACTGCTCGCCACCGCTCGAGAAGCGCTCCTCGAGACCGTCCGACACCAGGACCAGCACGTCGCCCCGGGCGAGCCGCAACGACGCCGAGCCGAAGCTCGGCCTGGACAGGAAGCCCAGTGGCGGTCCCCTGACCTCGATGCGCTCCGGTGGCGCCTCCGGCTCGGCCCGCACCACCAACGGGAACGGCATCCCGGCGGCCGCGATCTCGACCGAGAGGCTGTCGGGCTCCACCAGGGCGACCGTGAGGGCCATGCCCAGGGAGCGCTCGGCCACCGAGCTCCTGAGGGTCGCGTTGAGCTCCCTGGCGAGCTCGGTGACCGCGGCTCCGGCAGGGCGCGCACGGGCGGCGCCGATGAGGCCCATCTTGACCATCCCCACCACCAGGCCCGCGGACACGCCGTGGCCGGTGGCATCGCCGATGGCCAGGCACACCGAGCCGCCGTCGAGCCCGATCCAGTCGTAGTAGTCGCCGCCGACCTCGCTGGCGGTGCGCATGCGCCCGGCGACCTCGAGCCCGTGCACCTCCAGGTCCTGCCGCGGCAGCATGGAGAGCTGGATCCGGCGCGCGCGCTCGAGCTCCTCGATCCGGCGGTCGAGCTCGGCCTGGCGCTCTGAAGCCTCGCGCCGCTCGCGGCGCCGGGCCCGGCCCTCGGTGAGCTCGCGGTAGGTCGTCGCGCCCACGAAGCCCAGGACCGCGGCCAGCAGCGGCGGCGTCGCATCCCAGACCACGCCGTGCAGGGAGAAGTCGACCTGTGTGCCGAGCAGCCACCCCACGCTGGCCACCAGCAGAGCGCCGGCCGAACGGAGGAAGCCGAGGTTGACGCCGAGGAGGGAACCGAGGGCTGCGGCGCACAGGGCCACGAGGATGGCCACCACACCGGTGTCGCGCCGCGTCCGGAGCAGGTGGCCGCTGAGGAGGTTCTCTGCCACGGTGGCGGCGACCTCGACGCCGGGCAGGCGACTCGTGAACGGGATGGAGAAAGCGTCGCCGAGGCCGGGGTCGGAGTAGCCCACGAAGACCAGCTTGCCTCCGAACGCATCGCGGCCGCTGATGCCCGCGGACGTTGGGTCGGTCTGGCGATCCCCGAGGACGTCGACGAAGGAGTAGGTCGGAATCGAGCGACCGGGCCCGAAGAAGTCGACCAGGAGCCCGCCCCGCGCGTCCAGGGGCACTCGGCGAGGGAGCCCCGCGAGGCAGAGCTCCCCGGACGCCGCGTCGAGACCCACCTCGCCTCGCGCCAGGCGCAGGTGAGCCGCCACGGCAGCGACCGCGAGGGACACGGCGCCACGGACTGGCGTCCCCTCCCCGGGATCGTCCGATCCGTCAGCCTGGTACGCGACAACGGCCAACGCTCGCCGGAGGGACCCGTCGACGTCGAAGCGCGAGTTGGCGAACCCGAGCCCGGCGCAGGACCTCGCCAGGCTGGCCTCGGGGGGACGCACCCCCCGGGCGGACCACGGCCGGACGTGCGCCCCGCCGCGGCCGGCAGTCACCCCGCAACCCGCCAGACCGTCCAGGTCGACATCGGCGGCGTGCCTCGCGAATCCATCCTGGAAGGACACGTCCGCGTCGAGGACGAGATCGAAGCAGAGCACGGGCACGGCCGTGTCCTCGTCGACGGCCCGCTGCAGGGCCTCTCTGAAGGTCCGGTCCGCGTCGACCTCCCCCAGCGCCGCCTCCACCTCGGTGCGCACACTCCCACACGCCACTCCCGGCGGGGGGAGGCTGGCCTCGATGCGCCGCAGCAGGCCGAGCTCGCGCGTCCCCTCGGGCTCGGTGAAGAGCACGTCGAAGGCCACCGCCGACGCCCCCCACTCCCGCAGCCGGTCCACGAGCTCGGCGTGGCGCGCCCGTGTCCACGGCCAGCGGCCGATGGCCTCGACGCTGCGGCTGTCGATGGCCACGACCACGACCTCGCCGCTCGGCTCCCGGGGGCCCCGCAGGCGGAAGCGGAGGTCGTACAGCGAGTACTCGGCACGCTCCAGGAGGGAGAACCCCAGTCCGTGGTCCACGGCGACGAGCAGCGAGGCCGACGCCGCTGCCGCGGCCGCGATGCCCACGGCGACGAGATTGCGGACGATCCAACCCCCGGGTCTCCTGGCTGTCATGCCAACCCTGGCAGAGTAGCATGCCGGTGGCGTGGCGGCCCGCCGCGGGCTGGCAGGGGGCGAGGACGTCGTGCTGCCGCGAGGCCACCTTGGCCCGCTGGGTTGGGCACGGATGGGACACCTCCAACGTGCCGCGCGGCGCGCGGCCCGCGCCAGCCACCGCTCCTTGACATGGATCCGAATTCGCATCTATATTCGGATGCATGGAGGATGTAGCCGTGGATCTCCCAGACGCAATCGAGCCCGTGACGGTGCTCAAGACACGGTCGGCGGAGCTGATCCGCAGAGCCCGGGAGACCCGCCAGCCGGTGGTCATCACCCAGAACGGCCGCGCGACGGCGGTGCTCCAGGACGTGGAGAGCTACCAGCGCCAACGGCAGGCGCTGATGCTGCTGAAGTACGTCGCCCTGGGAGAGAGGGACCTGAGGGACGGCGCGGTCGTGGACGATGCCGAGGCGGACGCGCGCTTCCGCGCCAGGCTCGACGCGCTCGCCGAGGGCGAGTGACTCCAGCCGATGGCCAACACGTTCCAGGTCGCCTGGACCCGGACGGCGGTGCGCGACCTCGAGGAGCTGCTCGACGACGTCGCGGCGGACCGGGGCGCTGACCAGGCCCGTCGCACGTACGAGCACCTTCGCCGCGCCATCGCCTCGCTGACGACCATGCCGCGTCGATGCCGCCAGGTCCCCGAGCTGCGTGACCTCGGGCTCGCCGAGTACCGGGAGGTCGTCGACCGCCCATACCGGCTCGTGTTCCGGATCGTCGACCGCCAGGTCGTGATCCTCGCCGTCCTCGACAGCCGCCGCGACCTCGAGGAGCTGCTCGTCCAGCGCGCCCTCGAGGGATGAGAGGCGCCCACGCCGCGAGTGCGAAACCGGCACCGTGGGGGGCAGCGCCAGGAGCAGGCGGCTGGGGCAAGGACGGAGGGCCGAGGGCCTCGCCGGTTCTTCCGGCACCGACCGGGCGCAGGAGCAGTGCCGCCGGGGGGCGCCTGTCCTATCATGGAGGCATGCCGAAATCGCGCCCTGCCCCGGCCCGGCGGCGGCCGGCGGCCCGCCGCGCGGCCCTGCGCGCGGTCACCGTCCGGCAGCCGTGGGCCTGGGCGATCGCGCACGGCCACAAGAAGATCGAGAACCGGACCTGGGCGCCCGACCTGCAGCCCGGCGAGCTGCTCGCGATCCACGCCGCCGATCAGGCCCCCACCCGCAGCGACCTCGAGCTGCTCGCCCGCGTCCTCGGTCGGCCGGTGCCGCCGCCCGCGGAGCTCCCCCGCGGCGGCGTGGTCGCGGTGGTCCGCTACCTGCGCACCGTCGACTCGTCCGCCAGCCCCTGCTTCGCCGGCCCGCTCGGCTGGGTGCTGGTGGACCCGGTCGTCGTCGACCCGCCGGTGCCGTGCCCGGGCCGGCAGCGGGTCTGGTCTCTGCCGCGGGACGTCGCGGAGCAGGTCCTGGCCCGCATCGGGCGGCCCTGAGACCGGGCAGGCGTCGTTCGCCGGCAGGCATCCCTCGGCCGGGCACGCCCCGCCGCCCCAGCCTCGGGATGACAGGCAACCGCCACCCGCTCAGCGGCCCGTCGGAGCCAGGCGGCTCAGGCCCCGCTCGCGAGCTCTCCCGGCCGCCGCGCCACCCGGGGGAAGGAACGACGCAGCTGGCGGTCGAAGGTCACGAGCGGGAGCTCGAGGCGCAGCGCCAGCTCCACGAACACCGTGTCGTAGGCCGGCTGGCCGGAGGTGGCGGCGAGCGCCAGGGCGGCGCTCCAGAGATCGCGCACGGGCGTGGTGGAGATCCCGAGCTGGCGAGCGAGCTCGAGCCGGTGCTGCGCCTGTGCCAGGTCGACCACCCCCGCCCGCGCCGCGAGCCAGAGGACGTTGACCAGCTCGACCTCCCACGAGGCGGGGGCGAAGACCTCGGCCACGTCCCGCCAGAATGCGGCCACCTCGTCGGCGAACGGCTCCGTCGCCAGCAGGTAGTACGCGACGACGTTGGTGTCGACGACGGCGCTCAAGGGCGGCTGTGGGCGAGCCACCTGTCCACCTCCTCGGCGGTCGTCGGCCGCGTCTGGTCAGCCCAGGCCTCCTCGATGCGGCGACAGGCCGAGACGCGGTCGAGGCTCACCGACTCGAGCAGGCTCCGGACCTCCTGCTCCATGGAACGCCGGTTGCGGGCCGCTATCTCCTTGAGCCGCTGGATGACCTCGTCAGGCAGGTTGCGCACGGTCAGGGTCGCCATCGTCGCGTTCCCCCGCGCTCAAGTGTGCATGCATTCTGCAGGCATTGCAAGAGGGGGGGGACCCCCGAGCACGTCATGAGCACGCCACCCGGGCCAAGGGGGCCGACGTCGTCGCCCGGCGACGGCGGCGATCCCCAGGGTCGACGCGCACCCGCCTCGGTCGACAGGCGGGTCTCGGCCTGCCAGGGTCGCGGCCGGCGCCGCCGAGGCCGTTCCCTTGACCGTGGCCCTGGCGGCCGCCACCATGGGGTCCATGGCCACGCCACCCTCGCCGCCGCCGACCCCTCTGCCCGCACCGGCCATGACCCGCACCGCCCTCGTCACCGTCGTGGCGGCGGCCAACGCCGTCGCCGGCCTCGGCCTGCTGTGCCTGGGGGGCTTGATGGCGGTGCACGCGGCGGTCGGCGCCTCGCCGCTGGCGGGCGCCATCGGCGTCGCGG
>CAYTJW010000296.1:0-6622 GCA_964438135.1 uncultured Thermoanaerobaculia bacterium | reverse complement strand
GGCGGTCGCCGCGCTGGTCGGCGACCTGACCTCGGTCAGCCGGCCGGGGGAGGGGACGCGGGCGGCTCGGGCGGCGGCGGAGCGGGCGCACCTCGCCGCCGCCTCGCCGCGCGCCAAGACGGTCAAGCTGGCCGACCTGGTCGACACCTGTCGCGACGTCTGCACCCACGACCGCCGACTGGCGCGCCGCTTCGTGTCCGAGATGCTCGAGCTGCTGCCGGTGCTCGGCGACGGCGATGCCCGGCTGTGGGCGCGGGCCGAGGGGCTGGCGAAGGAGGCGGCGCGCGACCTCGGCCTGCCGCTGCCGCCGGTCCCCGTGGCCGTGCCCGCGGCCCCCGGCGCAGCGGGGCCGCTCTGGCTCCGACAGTGGGGCAACGCCGGCTTCCAGCAGTTCATCGGCGTCTTCCGCTCCGGCGACATCGCCGAGGCGCTGCGCTCATTCGACGACACCACCGACGCCGCCGCGGCCCGGGCCGCCATGGTCGCGGCAGGGGTGCGGGTCGCCGGGGCGCGGAGCGAGGGCCGGGTCACCCGCTACCTGCGCCTCGAGGACCTCGGCGACGGGCCGTGCGGCTCGTTCGCCCGGCCGTTCCAGCCCGGCCAGGTGGTGGCGGCCCGCGCCCCCCTGAGCGCGGTCATCCACGTGCTGTCGCGCCACGACCACTGCTTCGTCGAGGTTGGCGGCGAGGTCGGCGCCGCCGTCACCCGCGACGACGTCGGCAAGCCGGTGGTGCGCATGTGGCTGTTCGGGATCGTCACCATCCTCGAGTCGCAGCTGACCCGCCACATCCGCGGGCGCTGGCCGGACGAGGGTTGGCGGGCGCTGCTGTCGCCGGAGCGGGTGCGGCGGGCGGAGGAGCTGCGGCAGGAACGGGCCCGCCGCGGCCAGGAGCGGGAGCTGGTCGAGTGCCTGCAGCTCGGGGACAAGGCCGTGGTGTTGCTCGCCGACGACGCCTGGCTCGAGCTGTTCGACCTGCCGTCGCGCGCCGCCGGGAGGAAGGCGTTCGCGGCGATCGAGTCGCTGCGCAACAACCTCGCCCACAGCCAGGACATCGTCGCCGAGGACTGGCTGCAGATCGTCCGCTTCAGCCGCCGGGTGGAGGAGGCGGTGGCCGCCGCCAGCGAGGGGGACGACCCCGGCCGGCCCTGAGGGGCGGCCGTCCGCCGCCCGGGCGGGCCGACCGCGTCGATCGGTCGGCCAGCAGCAGGTCGAGCCTCTCGACCGTCGTCGGGCGCGACAGGGTCGACGCGTGGTCCTCGGCGAGGCCGTCCACGAGCCGGGCGGCGTCCTCGGCCTCGCAGGCGAGCGCCGGCCGGGGACGCGGCGGGTCAGTACTGCCAGCGCACCCGGGCCAGGTAGGAGCTCTCGGGGCCGCCCGGGATCGCGTCGAGGATGCCGCGGACGTACTCCGGGTAGTCGTAGGTGGCTTCGGTCAGGTTGCGGCCGATCAGGTCGACCGACCAGTCGGCCGCGACCGGGAAGCTGACGACCAGGTTGAGCAGCAGGTAGTCGTCGACCTCGCCCCGGCTGCCGACGTACTGCGCGTTGGGCTTGACCGCCAGGGCGGGGCCGAGGCGCAGCGACACGCCGGCGGTCGCCGTGTAGTTGGCGAAATCGGTCAGCTCGGCGTCGGTGGCCCGCGACTCGCCCTCGAGGTAGGCGAGGCTGGCGAAGGCGCGCAGGCCCGCGGCGGGCTGGGCGATGAACGCGGCCTCGAGGCCCCAGATCTGGTCGCCCTCGGCGTTGACGTACTCGGAGGCGCCGGGGCCGGTGATGTCCGGGCGGCTGGTCGGCACCCGGGTGACCACGTCGCTGGTGCGGAGGACGAAGGCGTCGACCTGGAGGTTGTAGGCGCCGCCGAGGGTGGCGTCGAGCGCCACGTCGAGGCTGCGCGTCCGCTCGCGGTCGAGGCCGGCGTCGCCGAAGAGGACGTTGTAGGTCGAGACGTACTTCTCGAAGAAGTCGGGGGTCCGGTAGGCCTCGGCGTAGAGGAGCTTGAGGTAGAGGCTGTCGCCCAGCCGGTGGACCAGGCCGAGCCGGGGCAGGAGGGCGTCGCCGGCGTCGGAGTCGTCGTCGTAGCGGAAGCCGACCACCGCGTCGGTGCGCGGGGCGATGCCGAGCAGGGCCTGGCCGTAGACGGCGGTGTTGCTGGCGTCGTGCGAGTCGTGGTAGGCCGTGTAGGGGTGGATGGAGCCGTCGTCGAGGAAGCGGAACAGGTAGGGGTCGGTCTCCCGTTCCTCGTAGACCACCCCGCCCAGGAGCGACACCCGCGAGGACGGGGCGTAGCTGAGGCTGACCTCGCCGCCCCACAGCCAGCCGGACGACTCCATGACGGTCGAGGAGTCGGCGTGGCCCTCGAAGCCGTCGTAGGGGAAGTGGCCGATGTACTGGGTCCGGTCGATGGTGTCGTACCGCAGCCGGGCCTCCAGGTCGAGGCCGGCCTTCAGCTCGCGGTCCCAGCGGAGGTCGAGGAAACCGCCCTCGAACTCGTTGCGGCCGTTGTAGTCGAGGACCGGGGTGATGCCGAACTTCTGCTTCTCCTGGCTGAAGGCCGCCGCCTCGACCGTGAGCCCGCGGTAGGCGAGGTGCGCGAAGGCGTTGCCGAACTCGTCGTAGTAGTCGAGGGTGCCGGCCTGGCCCCGCTCGTCCTGCTCCACCCGGTAGGGGTAGCCGTTGTCGGTGCGGTAGGAGGCGGTGGCGGCGACGTCGAGGTCGCCCTCGTGGGTCCCCCAGCCGGCGGACGCCTCGACGGTGTCGAACGTGCCGCCGCCCGCCGCGACCAGCCGCGCGCCGGGGTCCGAGCCCGTGCGGGTGATGAGGTTGACGACCCCGGCGAAGGCGTTGGTGCCGTAGAGAGCCGAGCCGGGGCCGCGGACCAGCTCGATGCGCTCGACGGCCTCGACCGGCACCACCTCGAGGTGGAAGCTGCCGTTGACCACCTCGCGCAAGGGGTGGCCGTTGACCAGCAGCAGGACCTTGTTGTTGTAGTGGCTCTGCAGGAGACCGCGGACGTTGACGGCGCTGTAGCCGAAGTAGGTCTCGACCACCTGCACGCCGGGCAGGTAGCCGAGCGCCTCGTAGAGGCTCGTCACCCCCAGGTCGCGGATCTGCTCGGCAGTGAGGACGGACACCACCGCCGGCGACTCGGCCGCGGTCTGCCCCTTGGCCGCGGGGGTGACCACCTGGATCTGGAGCAGGTCCTGCAGGCTCATGGCGTCGAGCTCGCCGGAGGGCGGCTCCTGGCCGGCGCAGACGGCGACGACGAGGGTGAGGACGAGACAGGAGAGCGGAGTGGGCTTCACGAAGGCCTCCCTGCGGTGCGGGCGCCAGACACCGACGCGTGGCTCGTCGCCACCCAGTATAGACCAGCGGCGTCCCCCCGGCCGCCGCGCTCGTGCCCGGTGGCCGCCGCCGCCCCGCGGCCGTCTGCGCCGGAGGTGGTAACATGGCCTGCGGCGCGAGGTGAGGCACAGCATGGCGAAACGTGCGACGCTGGGGTCTGTCCTGGGGCGGCGCCGACGGGCCGGCGGGACCCTCGCCCGGTCGTCGCTGGCCGCGCTGGTCGTGTTCCTGGCAGCCGGCGCGCTCCCGTCCGCCGCCGAGGTCGCGGAGAGCGACGTCAAGGCGCAGTTCGTCGAGCGTTTCACCCGCTTCGTCACCTGGCCGACCGAGGACCCGGCGACGCCGTTCGTGATCGGCGTGCTCGGGGACGACGCGCTGCGGGCCTCCCTGGAGGACCTCGCCAGCCGCACCCGGTTCAGGGGACGGCCAGCCGAGGTGCGGGCGCTCGCCGACCCGGCCGACGCGGCGGCCTGCCAGCTGGTCTTCATCGCCGGCAGCCGGCGCGACGACCTCGACCGACTGCTCGCGACCGTCGCCGGCAAGCCGGTGCTGACCGTCGGCGACGGCGACGGCTTCGGGCGTCAGGGGGTGGCGGTCAACTTCTACCGTGAGGGCGGCTACCTCCGCTTCGAGGTCAACGAGGCGGCGGCGAGCGCGGCCGGGCTCAGGATCTCGGCCGACCTCCTCGCTGTCGCGCGGATCGTACGCTAGGGTCGAGCCGGGGAGGCAGGGTGGAGCTCAAGTCTGTGGTGGCGAACATGACCATCGGCCGCAAGCTGAACCTGGTCGTGCTCCTCAGCCTCGGCCTGGCGATCTTCATCGTCAGCGCCGGGGTGCTGTGGTACGACCGGATCAGCTTCACCGAGACGATGACCACCAACGTCCAGACTCTGGCCGAGGTGACGGCCGCCAACTCCAAGGCCGCGCTCACGTTCGCCCAGCCCGACTCGGGCGAGAAGATCCTCGCCGCCCTGGCGGCCGAGCCGGACGTGATGCTCGCGTGCCTGTACGACTCGAGCGGCCGGACCTTCGCCACCTACCTCCGCCCCGGCGTGTCGTTGCGCGACGTGCCGGCGGCGCCGCGCGGCACCGAGCGGGTGGCGACGGCCGGCTACCTCGAGGTGTCGCGCGAGATCTGGAGCGAGAGCGGGCGCATCGGCACCATCCTGGTGCGCTTCAGCACCCAGAAGATGCAGGCGCGGTGGATCAACTTCCTCGGCATCGTCGTCCTCGCCGGGCTCACCGGCATGGTGCTGGCGGCGGTCATCTCGGCGACCCTGCTCAAGGGCATCGTCCAGTACCTGGGCGTGGCCATGCACGTCGTGCAGAAGGTCGCCACCGGCGACCTCTCGACCCAGGTCCAGGTGCCGTCGAGGGACGAGATCGGGCAGCTGATGGCCGCGGCGCGGACCATGACCGAGTCCTTGAGCTCGCTCATCGGCAAGGTCAAGCACACCTGCATCCAGATCACCTCCTCGACCACCCGCATCGCCGCCTCGAGCAAGGACCTGGAGGCCACCTCGACCGAGCAGGCGGCGTCCACCAACGAGGTGGTCAGCACGGCGCGGGAGATCTCGTCCACCTCCCAGGAGCTGGTCAGCACCATGGTCGAGGTCGCCGGCATGTCGGAGGAGACCGCCACCTCGGCCGACAGCGGCCACCAGGGCCTGGTGCACATGGAAGAGGTGATGCAGCGGCTGGAGGAGGCGACCGCCTCGATCAGCGCCAAGCTCGCCGCCATCAACCAGAAGGCGGGCGAGATCACGACCGTGGTGACGACCATCAACAAGGTCGCGGACCAGACCAACCTGCTGTCGCTCAACGCCGCCATCGAGGCCGAGAAGGCGGGCGAGTACGGCCTCGGCTTCGGGGTGGTGGCGCGGGAGATCCGCCGTCTCGCCGACCAGACCGCGGTGGCGACCCTCGACATCGCCAAGGTCGTCGGCGAGATGCGGTCGGCCGTGTCGGCCGGCGTGATGGGGATGGAGAAGTTCTCCGAGGAGGTCCGCCTGGGCGTCGAGGAGGTGCGCAACGTCGGCACCCAGTTCGCGCAGATCATCGACCGGATCCAGGCCCTGACCCCGCGCTTCGAGGCGGTCAGGCAGGGCATGGAGGCCCAGTCCATGGGGGCGGCGCAGATCAGCGACGCGATGGTCCAGCTCGGCGACTCGGCGTCGCACATCGCCGACGCGGTGCGGGACACCAACCGGGCGGTGGAGGAGCTGAAGGCCTCGGCGCGGGTGCTGCAAGACGAGATCTCGGCCTTCCATGTCAGCTGAGGCGATGGGGTGAGCGTGTCGTCCGCCGGGAGCCCGCGACCGTGGTGAGCCGTCTCGCGCCTGACGACGACGCCGCAGTGGCGGGCGGCGCGCCGGTGCAGCCGGACGACGGGACCGCGGCGGCGATGGCCGAGGTCGAGGCGCTGGTCCGGGCGACCATCGGCCTCGACCCGGTCTCGGTCGGCGCGGGCTGGATGGCGTCGAGGGTGCGGACGCGGATGGCAGCGGTCGGCGCCGAGACCGTCGACCGCTACGTCGACCACCTGGTGGGCACCACCGGCGAGCTCGGCGAGCTGGTGCAGGAAGTGGTGGTGCCGGAGACCTGGTTCTTCCGCGACGAGGCGCCCTTCCGCCACGTCGCCCGCCACGTGGTCAGCGACTGGCTCCCGGCCCACCCCGGCCGGCCGCTGCGGGTGCTGAGCGTGCCGTGCGCCACCGGCGAGGAGCCGTTCTCGGTCGCCATCGCCCTGCTCGAGGAAGGCGTCCGCCCCGACCAGCTCCGCATCGACGGGGTCGACCTGCGCGGCGCCGCGATCGGCCAGGCGCAGCGCGGGTCCTACACCGCCAACTCGTTCCGGGGGGAGGACCTCGGCTTCCGCTCCCGTCACTTCGACCGGTCCGGCGAGGGGTTCGTCCTCCGCCCGCAGGTGCGGGACATGGTCCGCTTCGAGCGCGGCAACGTGCTCGCGGCGAGCTTCGTCGTCGGCCGCGGCCTCTACGACGTGATCCTGTGCCGCAACCTGATGATCTACCTCGACCCGCCGTCGCGGGACCGGGTCCGGCAGGTGGTGCTCGAGCTGCTCGCCGCGGACGGCCTGCTGGTCTCCGGCAAGGCCGAGACGATCTCGGTCTGGGGCGAGGGGCTGGAGCCGGTGATGCCGATCGAGGCCTGCGTCTACCGGCGCGCCCGGCGGTCGGACCGCCGACGGCCCGCGCCCGACCGGCGCCATGCCGCGCGGCCGGCCGAGAAGCCGGCCCTGGTGGGGCGACCGGCGGCGCG
>CAYTJW010000295.1:0-6650 GCA_964438135.1 uncultured Thermoanaerobaculia bacterium | reverse complement strand
CACGGTCACCTGCTCGCGCGCGGCGCCCGACCCGCCCATGCTGCCTGGCTCCTGCCACCCAGTGTAGCCGAGGTCGCCGGGGGGGCGAACAGGGGCAGCGGCGCCGGGGCCCGGCACCCAGGTACCGCGAGCCAGCGAGCCTGCCCCGACCGGCCGGGAGGGTCCGGCCGAGCCGGCCGGCGGGCGGACGGACCGGTCGGTCGAGCTGGTGCTCTCCGCCCTCGAGGAGAACGGCTCGGTCGGCAGCACCCACCATGCCCAGGAGGCGGTCACGGCCGGGGTCGCCATCACCGGCATGATCGCCTTCGAGATGATCGGCTCCACCTGCACCACCGCCGCCTGCCAGGGGGCGTTCGTCGACATCCCGGGCTGCATGGACGTCGAGCAGGCCGGCATGAGCCTGCTCGTCGCCGACGGCTTCGAGAGCGGCGGCCAGTCGGCGTGGTCGGGGGCGCAGCCAGGGGCCTGACCGTGGCGCCGCCCCGGCGCGTCACGGTCGCGGCGTCGCTCCCCGCGCGCCGCCTCTGCCGCGACCGCTCCCAGCGCGGATGGGACAATGGCGGGCGTGAAGCCCGGCCAGCCCACCTGCCGACTCCTCTTTGGTGCGGCTTTTTGCTGCGCGCTGGCCGCCACCGCCTTGGCGGTCGAGCCGCTGCCCTGGGAGACGTGGACCGACCTGCGTCGCCTCGGCCAGCTCCAGCTCGGCCACCAGTCGCTGCTGCGCGGCAGCCGCTGCCCTTCGGGCTGCCGCTACGATCGCCACTCGGCCGGCGACTGGCGCTACATCCGCGTCGACGGCGACGAGGGCGTGATCTTCGAGGAGACGGGCCCGGGTGCCATCACCCGCATCTGGATGACCTCCGGGTCGGGCACCAGCGTGCCGCTCGACCCGAGCATCCAGATCCGCGTCTACCTCGACGGCCAGCCGACCCCGGTGGTCGACGTTCCCCTGCCGGCCCTCTTCGACGGCTCCAACCCGCCGTTCGTGCTGCCCCTGGTCGGCGACCGCCTGAGCTCGAGCGGCGCCTGCTTCAGCTACGTCCCGATCCCATACCGCGCCGGCTGTCGCGTCGTGCTGGTCGGGGCGGACGACTACACCCTCTGGTTCCAGCTCGGCTTCCACCGCCTCGACTCGGCCTCCAACGTAACCACCTTCACCGGCACGGAGGACCTCACCTCCTGGTCGACGCTGCTCTCCCTGCAGGGTGAGGACCCCTGGCTCGCCACCGGCACGCTCCCCCCGCAGAGCCACGAGCTCGATGCCGACGTCGAGGTCGGGCCAGGCGAGACCGCGGTTCTCCTCTCGCTGCCCGGGCCGGACACCGCGACCCTGCTCCGACTCACCCTTGACCAGAGCGCGTGGGGCGAGCTCGAGCTCCGCCTGACCTTCGACGGTGAACGGACGGTCGCCATGCCGCTGACCGACTTCTTCGCCCAGGGTCGCGGCGGAACCCAGCCCACGCGCTCGCTGCTGGTGGGGCAGGACGCCCTCGGCGCCCTCTACAGCTACTTCCCGATGCCCTTCACCAGCTCCGCCGTGGTCGAGGTCTTCCACGCCGGCCAGCTGCCGGCGGCGCCGGTCCTCGTCCATGCGGAAGCGCGCGTCGACGGCGTGCCGCCCGCGGCGACTGCCGCTCCCTTCGGGGCCAGCCTCGCGGTCGAGCCGGAGCTGCCGGCCGACGAGGAGCTGACCGTGGTCGACCTGGTGGGGCACGGCCGCCTGGTCGGCCTGTTCATGGACCTGCAGTCGGTCGGCACCCCGTCCCGCACCTACCTCGAGGGGGACGAGAAGCTGTACCTCGACGGTGCCGTCCACCCGATGCTCTACGGCACCGGCGTCGAGGACCTCTTCAACGGCGGCTTCTACTTCGACCAGGGTCCGTTCGGGCGGGCGCTGCATGGCGCGCCCTACACCGCCCTGGTGGTCGGGGACGAGACGGCGACCGGGGCCTACCGGCTGATGCTCAGCGACGCGGTCTCCTTCGGCCACTCCCTGCGGCTGCGCGTGGAGGGCGGGCCCGGCCCGCCGACCGGCCACGTCGCGATGCGCGCCCGGGCAGTCGCCTATCACTACCTGAGCCTCGTCCCGGCCCTCCACGTCACCGATCGCCTCGACCTCGGCAGCGAGACCTCTCGCGCCGTCCACGCCTGGGCGCCCGCCGGCGCCTGAGAGCTGCGCGAGGTCGACTCGGCCTTCGAGGACGAGCCCCCGACCGCCCTGGTCGCGAGCGGCGTCGCCCGTCCGCCGGGGAGCGCCTCCTTCGTCCTCCGCGCCGAGCCGGACGCCCAGCACCTCCGCCTCCGGCGCCGCCTCGACGCGACCTCGCTGCAGGCCGGTGAGGTCTGGGTCGGCGGCCAGCTGGTCGGCACCTTCCCGCCGGTGGACGTCAACCTGTCGCGGCGGTTCAGGGAGGTCGACCTCGACCTGCAGGTCGCCGGGGCTGGCGCTGCGATCGAGATGACGGTGGTCGCCCTCGCCCCGCCCGACCCGGGCCTCGACGACACCTTCACCGAGCTCGTCTACGAGCTGCTCAGCGACGGCCAACCGCCGTTCAGCGACGGCTTCGAGAGCGGCGACACCTCGGCGTGGAGCGCGACCAGCCCGGCGCCACCGGCAGTGGTGCGGCCACGAGGGCGGCAGTCCCCGCCCTGAGCTGGGTCGGTGCCACCCAGGTCGGTGCCACCCATCACGACCCGCACAACGCCAGGTGCCGCGGTCGCGGCGGCGGCACCCTCAGGGCGGGTGGGACCGGCGCGAGGCTGGCCAGCGGGCCACGGCTAGGGTAGCCTGTCGGCCGCGCGAGCCAGGGTCGGAGGAGCTGCCCCGGGGAGCGCAGCGCCTGTCATGCTGTTCTCGAGTCAGGTCTTCCTGTTCTACTTCCTGCCCGCGCTGCTGCTGCTGGCGCTGGTCGTGCCGCGGCGGCACCGGATCCTGCTGCTGACCGTCGCGAGCTACGTCTTCTACGGCTGGTGGAACTGGAAGTTCCTGCTCCTGCTCGGGTTCTCGACGACCTTCGACTACGCCTGCGGCCTCGCCATCCACCGCAGCACCGATCCCCGCGCGCGGCGGGCGCTGCTGGCGGCGTCGGTCGTCACCGACCTGTCCCTGCTCGGCTTCTTCAAGTACTTCATGTTCGCCAACCGCTCCCTGGCCGAGGCCGCCTCGTGGCTGGGGCTCGCCTGGCCGGACGCGCTGCTGGCGCTCCAGGTGACGCTGCCGGTCGGGATCTCGTTCTACACCTTCCAGAGCATGTCCTACACCATCGACATCTACCGCGGGCTGGCCCGGCCCACCCGCAGCCTGCTCGACTTCGCCTGCTACCTGTCGATGTTCCCGCAGTTGGTGGCGGGGCCGATCGTCCGCTACACCCACATCGAGGCGCAGCTCGCGAACCCCCGCTACAGCGCCGAGCGCTTCTGGGCCGGGGTGCAGTTCTTCGTCCTCGGCCTGGCCAAGAAGGTGCTGCTGGCCGACTCCGTCTCGGTGCTGGCCGACGCCGTCTTCGACGGCGCCAACCCGGCCGCGCTGTCGGGCCTCGACGCCGCCGTCGGCGTGCTCGCCTACACCCTCCAGATCTACTTCGACTTCTCCGGCTACTCCGACATGGCGGTCGGCCTCGGTCTGTTCCTCGGCTACGACTTCCCCCGCAACTTCGACTCGCCCTACCGGTCGCGCTCGATCACCGAGTTCTGGCGCCGCTGGCACATCACCCTGTCGACATGGCTGCGCGACTACCTGTTCCTGCCGGTGCTCTACCGCCGGGCCGCCGCGCTCTCCGCCCGGGGCATGCGGGACCGCCCGGCGCAGCTCCGCGCCTACCTGCTCGCCTCCCTGCTGACCATGACTCTCGGCGGCCTGTGGCACGGCGCCAGCTGGCACTTCGTGGTCTGGGGCGTCTGCCACGGCCTGCTGCTGATGCTGGAGAGGCTCCTGGGGCGGAGAAACCCGCTCCTGCGCCTGCCCGCCGTGGCCCAGGTCGCCGTGACGTTCGCCCTGGTGGCGGTCAGCTGGGTGGTGTTCCGGGCTCCCGACCTGGGCGCGGCGCGCGCCATCCTCGGCCGGGTCGTGACCGGCAGCTACGCCACCCTGACTCTGTTCGCCCTGCCCGTGGCGCCGGTCGGCCTGGCGGCGGTGGCGGTCGGCACGGCGCTGGCCTTCGGCGCCCGCAACACGTGGGAGATCAGCTGCCAGCCGAGCTGGTGGAAGACGATCGGCCTGCTCGCCCTGTTCCTCCTCTGCCTGGCCTTCCTGTTCGGGGCGGTCAGCCACCCGTTCCTGTACTTCCAGTTCTGAGAGGGGGTGGGGATGAAGGTCAAGCTCCAGGTCGCCCTCCTCCTCGCCTCGTGGCTCGCCATCGCGGCCTACCAGGCGGTGGTGACCTTCCTCGTCGACGAGCGCTTCTTCGCCTACCGCGACTGGGAGTACGCCAGGATCGCGGCCGGCACCTACGGGGCGCCGTTCCGGCCCTTCGCCGTCTGGGACGGGGTGTCGCACGGCGACCTGTCGCACATGGCCGGCGTGCCGCAGCTGAAAGAGCGGCGGCGACGGCGCTTCTCCATCGACGAGTACGGCTATCGCAACCCGGCCGGCGCCCTCGACCGGGCGGTCGACGTCGTCGTCCTGGGGGACTCGGCCGCGGTTGGCTCTCAGGTCGACGACGGCCAGATCCTGTCCGACCTGGTCCGCAGCGAGACCGGCCTCGGCACCTACAACCTCGGCGGCGCCAGCTTCGACGCCTTCCTCGACGACCAGCGCTTCGCCGCCCCCCCGCCGCGCCTGGTGCTGCTGGTGGCCGCGGAGCGCGTGCCCGCGCCCGAGATCTACGTCGTCGGCGACGACCGCCGGTCGAAGCGGCGGCGGGCCTGGGAACGGTCCGAGGTGCGGGTGCCGCGCCGGTACGAGACCATGCGCTCCGCCGCCGCCGTGCGCGCCGCGGTCGACGACGGCCGCGCCCTCCGCCGCGAGGCCGAGGCCACGTACAAGGGCCTGCTCTGGGCACTCGGGCTCTACCGGCTGCCGCCCACCATCTACGCCTACGACCGCGCCAGCCGCACCTTCTTCTACCTCGACGGGGTGCACCGGCTGCTCGACACCGCCGCCACGACCAGGATCGTGACCGACACCGCCGACTCCATCACCCGCTGTCACCGCGCCCTCTCCGAGCGGGGAATCGCCATGCAGGTGCTGATGGTGCCGGAGAGGGAGACGGTCTACCACGACCGCATCCCGCTCCTCCGCGACGTGGACGCCGCCGCCCCGCTCCGGCTGCTCGCGGCCGAGCTCGACCGCGCCGGGGTCCCCCGGGTCGACGTGCTCGACGCGCTGCAGCGCCACCGGCAGGCGCACCCCGACGCGGAGATCTACTTCCGCGACGACACCCACCTCACCGCGCTCGGCCACCGCCTGCTGTTCGAGGCGGTGCGCGACCGACTGCCGCGGCCGGCTGGGGCGGGGGCCTGAGCGCGGCGACGCGCCGGTCAGGCGCCGTCCGGGACCTCGCCCGAGGGGGTGCGGAGCGAGCTCTCGGTGCGGGTGCCGCCGTCGTCGACCGAGAAGCGGAGCGCGGCGGCGTGGTGGCCGATGCGGATCTCGTCGCCGTGGCGCAGCTCGGTCGGGGCGGTGACGCGCTCGCCGCGGAGAAAGGTGCCGTTCTTGCTCCCCAGGTCCTCGAGCACGGCGCGGCCGGCGACGACCACGACCCGGGCGTGGCGGCGGGAGACGTTGACCGAGGCGATGGAGACCTCGAGGCCCGTCTCGCGGCCGATCAGGTTGACGCCCTCGTGCAGGGCCACCTCGCCGTCGGCGGAGGTCAGCCGGAACGGCGAGGGGACCGCGGCCGGCGCCGGGCGGGGCGGCTCCACCGGCGTCACCGGGGCGATCAGCCGGTAGCCCCGCTTGGGGATGGTCTCGAGGTAGGTGGGCCGGCGCGGGTCGTCGCCGAGGGCGCTGCGGATCTCGGCCACGGCGTGGGTGAGGGTGTTGTCGGCCACGAACCGGGTCCGCCAGACCGCGTCCAGGATCTCGAAGCGGGACAGCACCTGGCCCGCCCGGGAAGCGAGGAAGGCCAGCAGCTGCATCACCTTGAGCTCCAGCATGACGGTCTCCTCGCCGTTCGAGAGACGGTCGAGCCTCGGCTCCACCAGCCAGGGCCCGAGCCGGAAGCTCTCCTCCGGGATCCCGTCCGCACTGTCGACCGCGACCATGCCGAGCGCATTGTATCCCCCCGTCGCCATCACAGCTCGCAGGCGCCGCGGACCATCTCGTTGATGTCGTTGGCGGACATCGCCTCGGGGTCGCTGGGGCGCTCGGTCAGGCCCGACCAGTGGAGCGCCTCGTGCAGCACCACCATGGCCGCCTCCTCGTCGCTGACGGCGTCGAAACGGCCGCACAGGTTGGTGACCGGGCTGCCGACGTGGGTCGTGGCCAGGGCCCGCCGGCAGACGGTCCGCTCCCGCTCGGCGCCGGCCGGGTAGTAGAGGGCGGTCGCGAGCTGCGTCGCCCCGTCCCGGCCGAGGCGGCCGAACAGCTCCCGGCACGCGGGCCGGGTCTCGAGCCGGTCGAGGGCGAGGGCGAAGCCCCGGTCGAGCTTGGCCTCGACCCGCGGCGACATGCCAGGGGCGGTGTGGGGCGCCGGCGCGGCGGCGCCGGC
>CAYTJW010000294.1:0-6655 GCA_964438135.1 uncultured Thermoanaerobaculia bacterium | reverse complement strand
TCCAGCAGCCCACCCACGCCTCATGACCGGCACCCGCGTGTCAGGAGGTCTGGACCCTCGCTCGGTGCGTCGGGCGCGAGACCCCGGAGCCCGCGAGCGCCACGGTGGCCGCTGGGGAACGGGCGCCCGAGCGCGAGCTCCTGGCCAATCTCCGTCGCCGGCGTCCCGAGCTCGAGAGCCTGCTGTCGAGCTGCAGCGACCACTGGGGTTACGAGGACCCGGTCTACCGTTTCTACCACCAGAGCTTCAAGGTCTACGACCTGCAGAGTTCGACGGGTCGGGTCGTCCGCGAGCTGGAGGAGCTCCTTCCCGGTCGGCCCCTCGACGCGAGGTTCCTGGCCATCGTCGCCGCCGGCACCGGGAAGTGGTTCTCACCCGACCACAACGCGCGCTGGCCCGAGGTGACCCGTCCCATCATCGAGGCTTTCCTGCATGCTCGCTACTTCCTCGAAATGGCGGTGCGCCATGCCCACCTGGAGGCTCCGCCTGCCCCCCTCCCGAGCGGGTACGCCGCGCTCCTGGTGCTGTACGGCCTGCGTTGACCAGCCCGGCTGCGGCCCCCCGCCAGGGGGGCAGTCGCCGCGACGTCCACGAGCTCGCCCGCCGGCTCCTGCGCCTGCGTCCGGTCGAGCCAGGCCAGCGGGGCGCGCCGTGAGCCGGTCGAGGCGCGCAGAGCCTCCCGGGGCCGCCCTGCTCGTCGTGGACGCGGATCTGGGCGGCGACCACCTCCCCGTCCACGTCAACCTCTCGACCCCACCCCGGGGCTCGACTCGATGGCGAGGATCTCAGCCCCCACAGCCGTCCGGCGCAGACGCCCGCGGTCCCGCTGTCGTACCCTCGGGGTGGAGGTGCCCATGCCGCGCTCGCCGCTCGTCGCTCTCGCCATCGCCCTCGCCGCCGCCACCGCCGCCGCGGAAGAGGTCAGGGTGGTCACGGTCGAGGTGGTCAACCTGCCCGAGGTGCAGCAGGTCACAGGCTCGGTGGCGGTGTCCGAGCCGATCCCGCACACCCGCTTCGTCCACTTCTCAGACGTCGTGGTGTCGCCGCTGGTGCCACGCGACGACCCCAACCGGCTGGTTTCGGCCGGGGTGCTCGACGCCAGCGGCTTCACCAGCGTCGTGCTGAGCCTGGGCGGCGAGGTCAAGGGCACCGTGCCGGCGACGGCCGAGATCGGGGTCCTGCTGGTCCCCGACGACGAGTTCGTCGCCGACGCCTTCGCCCGCGGCTTCATCCTCTTCCCGCTCGCGGCGTCGGCCGACGTGCCGGCCAACTCCCAGCCCAGCGTCGGCTCCCAGCCCAAGCGCTTCGACCTCGCCTTCCCGCGCTACCGGGTGCTGCTGTTCAACACCTCCAGCCGCGCCGTCACCGCCCACGTCTACGCCCTGCTGACGCAGTGACCGTGCGGCGAGGGGTCGCGCGGCGGCGGCAGCACCCCGACATCCCCGTGCCCGGCACCCGGTTCGCGCCGGCTCAAGCCGCAGCTGTCGCCTTGGCCTCGGCGTAGAGGGCCTCCGGCGCCACGTCGGCGCCATTCGGCCAGGTCACGGTGCCGCCGTCGATGAAGAAGCGGCGGAAGGTGCTCTCGTCCTTGAGCGGCTCGAAGATCGGTCCCTCGAGCCACGGCTCGAAGTCCACCGTGGCCGCCAGCCCATCGTTGAAGACCAGGTGGATGCGGTACCGGCCCCGGTGCTCGGCGCGGATGACGATCGGGAGAAAGCCCGCTGCCATGGCCCCTACTCCAGCGGCGCGATCCGCTCGAGCGGTCGCGCCTGACCGATTCTCTCCCAGTTGGCCTCCAGCTCCGGCCGGTGCATCCTCGCCCACGCGCGGACCAGCCGGATCGCGACCCTCGACTGCAGGCTGCCCGCGAGCAGCCGGCCGTCGAAGTCGAACGTCGCCTGCCGCCCCTGGTGCTCGGCGTGGAAGTGCGGCGGGCCGTGCTCCCGGTAGAACATCCTGACCACGATGCCGAAGAAGACGGACACGATCGGCACGGCTCCATTCTACCGCCCGGCTCGATGTCGACCGCGGCCGTCCACGGTGCTCCTCGGGCCATTGCCGGGTCGCGACCGAGCAGCCGTCGCCCCGCGGCCGGGTCCGAGAGCACGGGCTCCGCCTCGCCGCACGCGAAGCGAGCCGCGGTCCGAACCGCCGCGGGGGCGTCGGGGAGCTCCTCGGCGGGAGCCGCGCCGACCGGGGGCCGCGGTCGCCGGGGAGGTGGCAGCCGGCAGCAGGGACGGCTGGCCTCGACCCGGACCCTGTCGACAACGCTGGGCCGCATGACGGGCCGGTGCCGGTCGGTGCAGCGCTGTCGACGGTGGCAGCCCGGGAGGCGCCGGAGGGCGTCGCGACTTCGCCGCCCTCACCTCCAGCTCCGCTCGGGCGCCGACGGCGGCTCGACTCGCTTGTCAACTTGTCGCACCTGGCACCCTGGGACACCTCGGGGGCGCCGTCACCGCCCACGTCTGCGCCCTGCTGACGCAGTGAGCTCGCGGCGAGAGGCCGCGCGGCGGCGGCAGCATCCCGACATCCCCGTGCCCGGCACCCGGGGGGAGATTGCGGTCCAGGCGCGGCGGTCGGGCGGCTGCGGTCAGGCGCCGGCATCGGTCGGCAACTCCGGCGAAGGCGGGCGGAGCGGCAGGACCACGGTGAAACGGCTGCCGCGTCCGGGCTCGCTGTCGAGCAGCACCCGCCCGCCGTGCATGTCGACGAAGCGCTCGACCAGGGCCAGACCGAGCCCGGTGCCACCGGCCTGCTGCCGCAACGAGCTCTCGGTCTGGTAGAACTCCTCGAAGACGCGGGCCTGCTCCTCGGGCGCGATGCCGATGCCGTGGTCCTCGACGACCAGCACCACGCCCTCGACGCCGAGCGGCGACTCGGTCGCCGCGAGACGGCGCGACTCGACCAGGATCGCGCTGCCCTGGGGCGAGAACTTGACCGCGTTCGAGAGGAGGTTGTACAGGACCTGCTTGACCTTGGGGCCGTCGGCCTCGACCGCCGGCATCCCCTCCTCGATCCTCACGTCCAGGGTGATCGCCTTGCGGCCCGCCAGCGTCCTCATGATGGCGCACACCCCGTCGACGATCGCCCCCAGCTCCACCGTCTCGAAGTGGAGCTCCATCCTGCCCGCCTCGATCTTGGAGATGTCGAGGATGTCGTTGATGATGCCGAGCAGGTGCTGGCCTGACACGTTGATGTTCTCGAGGAACTTCGCGTACCGCGGCGCGATGCTCGGGCGGAGCCGGGACAGCAGGATCTCGGAGAAGCCGATGATGGAGTTCAGGGGCGTGCGCAGCTCGTGGCTCATGGTCGCCAGGAATGCGCTCTTGGCCTTGCTGGCCTGGAGCGCGTCCCGGTTGGCGTCCTCCAGCTCGCGCACCATGCGCGCCTTCTGAATGGCGGAGATGGCGTGCTGGCGGAACAGCGTCAGGCGGCGCAGGTCGGACTTGTCGAAGGCCAGGGGGTCGGAGAAGTTGTCGAAGACCATGAAGCCCTCGACCGTGTCCTGGATGGTCACCGCCATCGTCAGCATGGCCTTGGGGGTGGGCAGGTGGGAGAGCCGGTCGGCCCCCGGCCGGCCGGCGAGGTCGCGGACGATGAAGACGCCCTCCTGGATCCTGTCGGCACGCTCCGCGTAGCGCCGCAGGGCCTCGGCAGCGGACAGGGAGTAACCGGAGAAGCTGCCGACGTCCCAGCCCGACACCGCCCTCACCTGGAACGAGCCAGTGGCAGCGTCGAGAGCGGCGAAGAGCGCCTTCTCCGCCTGCGGGAAGAGCGTCATGCCCTGGTCGAGGAGAGCCTGCAGGACACGCTCGAGGACCACCTCCTGGTTGATGACGCGGACGATGCGCTCGAGCGTCTCCAGCTCGTGGGCCTGCGCCTCGATCTCCGCGGTGCGGCGCCCCACCTCCTCCTCGAGCTCCCGGGCGCGGCGGTGCAGGCGCGCGGCACGCACCCGGTGGAAGCCGACGACCGCGACCAGGAAGCCGAGCCCGTACGCCAGCTGCGACCACCATGCCAGCCACCACGGGGGCCGGATCGAGAAGGCGTGCCGCAGCGGCTCGGGCGACCACACCCCGTCCGAGCTCGCCGCCAGGAGCTCGAAGACGTAGGTGCGCGGAAGGCCGATCGCGGGCAGGTTGGTGTAGCGGATCCTGGACTCCGCCGTGGGCTCGGACCACTCGGGGTCGTAGCCGCGCAGCCGGGTGCGGAAGCGCACCCGGCTCTCGTCCGTGAAGCTCAGGGCCGCGAACTCGAACACCACCTCGTTGTGCCCCCCGCCGGTCTCGGTGACGACGGCCCGGCGCAGCGCCATCCGGGGCGGCACCTCGCTCGAGGTGTCGAGGTCGGGTCGGTAGAGCGACAGCCCCTTGGGGGAGCCGAGCAGGACCGTCCCGTCCGCGGCGACCGCCAGCGGGGCGCTGGCCCAGGCCTCGTTCTCGACCAGGCCGTCGCTCTTGGTGACCAGCCGTCTGACGGCGCCCGACCTCGGGTCGACCTCGGCCAGGCCGCCACCCTGGCTGACCCACAGGGTCTGCCAACGCGGCGACCAGACGACGCCCCGCACCGTGCTCCCGCCCAGGCCGCCTGCCCGGTCGAGGTGGAGCTCCACCCGAGGCGGGGAGCCACCGACCCCCCACAGCCCCGACTCGGTGCCGACCCACAGGCGCCCCTCCGCCCACGCCAGCGTCAGGATCCCGGGCGGCAGCACCCCGCGCAGCGTCTCGGGCGACGAGAGGACGCCGTGCGCCACCTCGCGCCCGGCCGGGTCAGCGCCTCCGACCTGCCACTCCGCGAGCGCGGCCGCGGTCACGGGCGCGTCGGTGCGCAGCAGCCCGGTGTCCGAGGTGCCGACCCACAGGTGGCCATCTCCGTCGATGGCCGAGCAGGTCGCACCGCTCGGGGGGAGGCCGGCAGCGGCGCGCAGCTGGTGCCAGCGCCCGGCGTGGTAGAGCACGACACCGGAGGTCCCCGCCAGCACCATGACCTCCTCGGTCGCCGCCAGCCCGGGCGCGGGGGCGATGCGGAGCGGGGTGCAGGTGTAGAGCAGGCCGAGGGGGATCTGGGTCAGGCGGACGCGCTGGCCGAGCAGCTCGACCGACCGCTCGGTCCCTGCCGGGTGGGCCGGCAGCTGGCCCGCCGAGAGGACGTTGAGGCCGTTGACGGTCGCCACCCAGATGAGCCCCGCCGCGTCGCGACCCAGGCCGTACACCGAGGTGCTGGCCAGCCCCTGGCTGACGCCGATCGAGGCGGTCTCCCCGCCCGGCGACACGGCCGTCAACCCGCCGCCCGTGCCGACCCACATCAGGCCGTCGAAGCCGGAGCCTCGCCCCGGCAGAGCCGAGAAGACCGTGGGGTCCGGGAGCGCGGGCGGGCCCTCGGCGCAGGCCGAGCCGGTGACCCGGCCGAACGCCCGGAAGTCGGAGCGCAGCCTGGAGACGCCGCCGTTCTGGGCGAACCAGGTGTTGCCCTCGCGGTCCTCGAGGATGCTCCACATGGTCTCGCCGATCAGTCCGTCGCGACGGGTGTAGTGAGCCTCGCGGCCGGAGGACGGCTCGAGCAGCAGGAGCCCGTCGCCCAGGGAGACGACCCAGATCGCCCCGTCCTGGCGCTGGCGGATCTCGACGATGCGCTCGGTGAGGGCACGGCTGACGATCTCGAAGCCCGGCGCCGGGCCGGCCCGGAAGCGCCCGACCGCACCCGACCCGAAGCCGGCCCACAGCGGCCCGCCGTCCCTCTGGTGCAGGGACAGCAGCGGGTCGCCGGCCGCGGGCAGCTCCACGAGCGTGGTCGTGCCGGGGGCGCGCCACAGGAGGCGACCGTCCAGCAGCCCGAGCAGCACGGCCCCGTCGGCACCGGCGTGAACGGCCGAGGCCGCGGCCGCCAGCCCGCCCGGCCCGGGGGGCGCGTCGAGCGCCTCCTCCGTCAGCGCCCCGCCCGCCTCCCACCGGTAGCAGATGGCAGAGTGGCCCGCTCCCACCCACACGGTCGCCGGGCTGGCGGCGACCAGGCAGCCGTGCCGGACGCGGCCGCGGACCAGGTCGACGTCGCCGACGCGGGAGACGAAGCGGACGCGCTCGTTGACGGCGTAGCCCGGCAGCGGTCTCTCGGACACGACCAGGCCGGACTCGGAGCCCACCCAGAGGTGGCCGAGGTCGTCCTGGACGAGCTCCCGCACGACGAGGTCGGCGAGGCCGTCCTCGGTGCCGAAGCTCTCGAACCCGCGGCCGTCGAAGCGCGCGACCCCGGTGGAGTAGAAGCCCATCCAGACGTAGCCCTGGCTGTCCTGGAGCAGCTTCTGGACGCTGCCCGAGGGGAGCGGGGTGCCCTGGTTCTCGGTGGTCAGGTGGAAGAAGGGCAGCTCCTCGGCGGCCACGAACCCCGCGACCAGCGCCAGGGTCACGACGCCACCAGCGGCGATCAGCTCCCGCGAGGTTCGGGGCGCGCTCATGCCGGGGCCCACGGGGATTCTACCTCGCCGCGGGCAGAGCTCCCGCCGGTCGACGCCGTCATCCGCAGCCTGCCAGCCGACCGCCGCCCGCAACCGCTCCTGCCGGTGGGCGTCGAGGCTCCCGGTCGACGGACAGCGTGCGGCAGCGGGCCGCCCGGAGGCGACGCGCGCCCCGGTCGGCGAGCCCCTCGCCGCGGCCGCGGC
>CAYTJW010000293.1:0-6657 GCA_964438135.1 uncultured Thermoanaerobaculia bacterium | reverse complement strand
CGGACGCGGTCCGCGGCGCGGCTGACGCTGCGCACCTCGCCGAGCAGGCCGACCTCGCCGAGCACCACCAGGTCGGGCGGGAGCGGCCGGTCGGTGGCGCTGGAGAGGAGCGCGGCGGCGACCGCCAGGTCGAGGGCCGGCTCGCGCAGGGCGATGCCGCCGGCGAGGTTGAGGTACACGTCCTGGGCGGAGAGGCCGCTGGTCAGGTGGCGCTCGAGGACCGCCAGGAGCAGGGCGAGGCGGGGTTGCTCGAAGCCCGCGGCGACCCGGCGCGGCGTGCCGAGGGTGGAGGGGGAGACCAGCGCCTGGACCTCCACCAGGAGCGGTGTGGAGCCCTCCAGGGCGGCCGCCACGACCGACCCCGGGGCGCCGGCGCGGCGGTCCTGGAGCAGCCAGGCGGAGGGGTTGCGGACCGCCACCAGCCCGGCGTCGGTCATCGACCACAGGGCCAGCTCCGAGACCGTGCCGAAGCGGTTCTTGGTCGCGCGCAGGGCCCTGAGCTCGTGACCCGGCTCGCCGTCCAGGGACAGGACCACGTCGACCAGGTGCTCGAGCAGCTTGGGGCCGGCGATCTGCCCTTCCTTGGTGACGTGGCCGACCAGGACCACGGGCACGCCGCGGCCCTTGGCGAGGAGCTGGAAGCGGGCCGCGACCTGCCGCACCTGGCTCACCGAGCCGGCCACCCCGTCGACGTCGTCGAGGCTCAGGGTCTGCACCGAGTCGACCACCACCAGGCTCGGCGCCAGCCCCTCGAGAACGGCCAGGGCGGCGTCGGCCGAGGTCTCGGCCAGGAGGAGGACGTCGGCGCGGGCGAGGCCGAGGCGACGGGCGCGCAGCGCCACCTGCTCGGCCGACTCCTCGGCGGTGACGTACAGCACCGGGGTGGCGGGCCGGGCGAGGCCGGCCGCGACCTGCAGCAGCAGGGTCGACTTGCCGATGCCGGGCTCGCCCGCGAGCAGCGCCAGCGAGCCGGGCACCAGGCCGCCGCCGAGGACCCGGTCGACCCCCTCCAGGCCGGTCAGGGTCCGTTCGACCAGGGTGGCTGCGGCCTCGGTCACGGGCACCGGCACCGCCGCGGCCTGCCCCGTCGACCGCGGGCCCGTCCCGGGTCGCGCCCGGGGCGCCTCGGCCAGGGTGTTCCACTGGCCGCAACCGGGGCACTGGCCGAGCCACCTGCTCGACTCGTGGCCGCAGCTGCTGCAGAAGAAGAGCGGGCCCGAGGGCTTCACCACGGCTACCGGATCGCCGCCCCGGCCAGGCCGAGGTTGTACTTGATGTCCTCGTCGCTCCAGCTGACGCCGGCGCCGAGCAGGTACGAGGAGTGGTCGGAGTAGGTCGGGTCGTCCCAGCCGGCGGAGAGGAACAGGTTGGGGCTCAGGAAGTAGCGCCCCTCGAGCCGGAGGTGGGGGGCGTCGTCCTCGTCGCGGCCGACGTCCCAGGCCTCGAGCGACAGGCGCAGCGGTCGCTCGGCCAGGTCGAAGGTCTGGTCGAAGGCGAAGCCGCCCGAGCCCTCGAACAGGCCGGCCCGGACCGTGGTCCGGGGCAGCAGGCGGTAGCCGACCTGGGCGCTGAGTCGGAGCTTGTCCTCGGTCTTGGTCTTGACCTGGGTGAGGGTGGCGGTGGAGCCGTCCTCGGTGGTGGTGGTGACGGTCTCGGTCGTGGTCCGGGTGCGGCCGAACGGCGTGTCGACCCCCTCGAGCCGGAAGAAGCGGGCGTCGGTGGTCCACAGGTCGAAGCCGAAGGCCGTGCGGCTCTCGCTCACCGACGGCAGGGCCTCGCCGCGCACGGTCGCCTCGAGGTGGTAGCGCCGGTAGCGCCCCATGGTCTCGTCCAGGCTCTTGACTCCCTTGTCGATGGTCTCGAGGGTCCGGTTGAGGTTGTCGACCGTCGCCGAGTCGTTGACCAGCTTGCCGAGCGAGCCCTCGCCGGCGGCGATGCGGCCGGTGATGGTGTTGAGGTTGTCGGCGGTGGTCCGCAGCCGGTCGGTCAGGTCGCGGATGTTGGCGAGGGAGGCGCGGGCGTCGTCCCGGTTCTCGGCCACCACCTCCCCGAGCTGGTCGGCGAGCTGGTTGACCTTGTCGGCGAGCCGCGGCAGCTCGACCTTGAGCGTGGCCGAGACGTCGCGGAAGTTGGCGGTGGTGGCGTTGACGTTGGCCTGGTTGTCGCGGATCAGCCGGGCCAGGTCGGCGGTCAGCTGGCGGAGGTTGTCGACGATCTCCTCGATCTTGACCCCGCCGGCCTCGCCGCCCATGCCGGTGCGCAGCGCCGCGCTCACCTCCTTGAGGTCGACGCCGATGCCGCCGGCGACCTCGAGGACGTCGTCGAACGAGGGCGAGGCGACGCCGCTCAGGGTGGCCCCGGCGGCCAGGGGCGGGGCGGCGGGGTCGCCGGGCACGACCTCGACGTAGCGGTCGCCGAGCATGCCGAGGGAGGTGATCTGGGCGGTGGCGCCCTGGTGCAGCTCGACCCCGGGGTCGAGGGCCAGGACCAGCTCGGCGCGGCCGCCCGCGAGGCGGATCTCCTTGACCGAGCCCACCCTCACCCCGGCGATCCGCACCGGCGCGTTGCGGTCGATGCCGGCCGCGCTGGCCAGCTCGGCGCGCACCTCGCGCACGGCGCCGCGACCGCCGAGCGGGATGTCCTCGATCTTGAGGACGAACCCGGCCAGGACGATCAACCCGGCCAGCATGAAGAGGCCGATCTTGGCGGCAGGGCTCATGGCTCCTCCTCGTCCTCCGGCACCTCGCCGCGCAGGAAGGCCTGGACGTATGGGTCGGGGGTGTCGGCGAACCGGTCGGCAGGGCCGACGGCGATGATCCTGCCGTGCCGCATCATGGCGATGCGGTCGGCGATCGCGAACGCCACCTTGAGGTCGTGGGTGATGGTCACGGCCGTGATGTCGCGGCTGCGGGAGAGGCCGTTGATGACCCGGGTGATGGCGGCGGCGCTGATGGGGTCGAGGCCGGTGGTGGGCTCGTCGAAGAGCAGGATCTCCGGCTCCAGCGCGATCGCCCGCGCGAAACCGACCCGGCGGCGCATGCCGCCCGACAGCATGGCCGGCATGCGGTCCTCGACCCCGTCGAGGCGGACCAGGTCGAGGCAACGGCGGACCCGGGCCGAGACCTCCGCCGGGTCGCGGCGGCCGTGGCGGCGGAGGGGGAAGGCGATGTTGTCGAACACCGTCATGGAGTCGAACAGGGCCCCCTCCTGGAAGCTCATGCCGAAGCGCCGGCGCAGGGCGAGCGCCTCGGTCGCGCTGGCCGAGGCGAGGTCGACGCCGTTGACCGTCACCTGCCCCCGGTCGGGCCGGAGGAGGCCGATCAGGTGCTTGAGGAGCACGGTCTTGCCGGCGCCGGAGCCGCCCATCACGACCAGCGACTCGCCCGTGGCGACGTCGAGGCTGACGTCGTGCAGCACCTGCTTGTCGCCGAACGAGGTGCTGACGTCGACGACGCGGATCTTGGCGGCCGGGGCAGCTGGCGTCGCCATGCCGGGGCCTAGAACAGCACCTTGGTGAGGAAGAAGTCGGACAGCAGGATGTACAGGCAGGCGGTGACCACCGCCGCGGTCGTCGCCCGGCCCACCCCCTCGGCGCCGCCGGTGGTGTAGAAGCCCTTGGCACAGCCGGTGGTGGCCAGGATCAGGCCGAAGCAGGCCGCCTTGACCAGGCCGGAGGTGACGTCGTTCACCTCCAGGTACTGGAAGGTCCGCTCCCAGTAGACGAAGCCGTTGGCGTCGAACAGGCCGACCGCGACGGCGTAGCCGCCGCAGATGCCGACCGCGTCGCCGAGCAGGGTCAGGACGGGGAGCATGAGGATCGCCGCGCCGACCCGCGGCACCACCAGGTAGTGGACCGGCTCGGTGGCCATCGCCCAGAGGGCGTCGACCTGCTCGGTGACGCGCATCGTGCCGAGCTCGGCGGCCATCGCCGAGCCGACCCTGCCGGCGACCATCAGGCCGGTCAGCACCGGCGCCAGCTCGCGGGTCAGGGACAGGGCCACCACCGAGCCGACGAACGCCTCGGCGTGGAAGCGCTCGAAGCCGCGGTAGGTCTGCAGGGCCAGCACCATGCCGGTGAAGAGGGTGGTGAGGAGGACCACCGGGATGGAGTCGTAGCCGACCCGCACCATCTGCCGCAGCCACTCCCTGGGGTCGAACGGCCGGCGCGGCGTCCAGTAGGCCGCCTGCGCCATGATGGTGAAGAAGCGCCCCAGCTCCTCGAGGCCGCCGAGCGCCGGCTGACCGAGCCGCTCGAGCCAGCGGCTCGAGCCCCGACCGGCCGTCGCCCGGCCCACCCGGCCCCCGCCGTCGGCCCCCCCCGGCGCCGGTGCCGGGCCCCTCACCACGGCGGCTCGCTCTCGGCGTGGGTGGTGTCGAGATTCTCGAAGCGCGTGTACTCGTGCTGGAAGACCAGGTCGATCTCGCCGATCGGCCCGTTGCGCTGCTTGGCCACGATCAGCTGCGCGCGGCGCGGCTCCTCGGACTCCTGGTCGTAGACCGAGGGGCGGACGATGAACATCACCATGTCCGCGTCCTGCTCGATCGAGCCCGACTCGCGCAGGTCCGACAGCTGCGGGCGGTGGTCGCCGCCGCGCCGCTCCGGCTGGCGGGAGAGCTGCGACAGGACCAGCATGGGGACGTCGAGCTCCTTGGCGATCGCCTTGAGGCCGCGCGAGATGGCGGACACCTCCTCGTTGCGGCTGGCGAACCGGCCGCCGGCCGACATCAGCTGCAGGTAGTCGACCATGACCAGGTCGAGGCCGCGCTCCTGCTTGGCGCGCCGCGCCTTGGCGGCCAGCTCGAGGAGGGTGGTCGCGGCCGAGTCGTCGATCCACAGGTCGACGTCCTCCAGGGCCTCGGCGGCCAGGCGCAGCTTCTGCTTGTCGGCCTTGGAGGTGTAGGCGGAGGCGATCCGCTTCTGGTCGACGCGGGCCTCGGCCGACAGGATGCGGCGCACCAGCTGCTCGCTCGACATCTCGAGCGAGAACACGGCCACCCTCTTGGAGCAGCGGAGGGCGGCGTGGAGGCAGATGTTGAGGGCGAGGGAGGTCTTGCCCATGGAGGGGCGGGCGGCGAGGATCACCAGGTCCTTGCGCTGCAGGCCGAGAGTCATCTCGTTCAGGCGGACGAAGCCGGTGTCGACGCCGGTCAGGGCGGCGGCGCCGGGGGTGGCCGTGACCAGGTGCTCGATCTCCTGCCGGACCAGGCCGCGGACGTGCACCAGGCCCCCGGAGAGGGCGTCCTCGGCGATCCGGTAGATGTCGCGCTGGGCGGTCTCGACCGCCTCGCGCGCCTCGCCGTGGTCGGCGGTGCAGGTCGAGAGGATCGTCTGCGCGGCGGCGATCAGGCGGCGCTTGACCGCCTTGTCGTGGATGATGTCGGCGTAGTGGACGACGTTGGCCACGTCGGGCAGGGTGTCGACCAGGGCCGCGAGGGCGCTCGCCCCCCCCACCCGCTCGAGCAGGCCCTGCTCGCGCAGGTGGTTGGTCACGGTCACCAGGTCGACCGCCTGGCCGCGCGCCTGCAGGGTCAGGCAGGCGCGGTAGACGAGGCGGTGACCGTCGAGGAACAGCTCCTCCTCCCGGAGCCGCTCCGCCACCTGCAGCAGCGCCGACGGCTCGAGCAGGATCGCCGCCAGCAGCGCCCGCTCGGCGTCGGGCTCGTGCGGCAACCTGGCCAGTGCGCCCCGGTCGCGACCCGCGGAATCCGCCCCGCTCCCGTCCATCGACTGCCCATCGTAGTCGGGCGGGAGGGAGCTGTCGAGGTGCCCGCCGCCGTGCTACGACCGCGGGCAGCCGAGGTCGGCCAGCGCCGCGACGACCTCGTCGGCCGCCAGGCGCTGGCCGGTCAGGGCCCCGTCGTCGGTGGGCAGGACCCAGCCGACGCCGAGGTCGTCCCGCTTCTTGTCGCGGGTCAGGTGGGCGAGCAGGCGCCCGACCGGCAGGTCGTCGACGGGCGGGCGTGGCTCGAGGGTCGCGACCGCCCGCTCCAGGCGGGCGGCGGCGGTCTCGCTCAACACGCCCCGCCGCCGGCCGAGGCGGGTCGCCGCGAGCAGGCCCCAGGCCACCGCCTCGCCGTGCAGGAAGCGGCGGTAGTCGGTGGCGGCCTCGAGGGCGTGGCCGACGGTGTGGCCGAGGTTGAGCACCTTCCGACGGCCGGTCTCGCGCTCGTCGGCCGCCACGACCGCGGCCTTGACCGCCACCGCCCGCGCCACCAGCTCCTGCCAGCGGTCGGGCGAGCGCGGCGTGCCGCCCTCCGCCGCGCCGTCGACGAGGTCGAGCAGACCGCGGTCGCCGATCCAGGCCGCCTTCACCACCTCGGCTGAGCCGGCGCGGAGCTCGCGGACGGGCAGGGTGGCGAGGGCGTCGACGTCGGCCACCACCACGCGCGGCGGCCAGAAGGCGCCGACCAGGTTCTTGCCGGCCGGCAAGTTGACGCCGGTCTTGCCGCCGACGGCGGCGTCGACCATGGCCAGCAGGGTGGTCGGCACCGCCACCCACGCCACCCCGCGCAGGTAGACCGCGGCCGCGAAGCCGACCAGGTCCGAGACCACGCCGCCGCCGACGCCGGCCACGACCTCGCCGCGGTGGACGCCGCGGTCGAGCCAGTCGTCGCACAGCCGCTCCACGTTCCCCCAGCGCTTGTGCTCCTCGCCGG
>CAYTJW010000292.1:0-6661 GCA_964438135.1 uncultured Thermoanaerobaculia bacterium | reverse complement strand
AGCGGCTCGGCGGTGATGGCCTGGCGCCGCTCGAAACGGTGGCCGCAGGCGGTGCACAGGTACTCATAGGTCGGCACGGGAGACCTCCCCGGAGGTGGGGGCCAGCGCCCGCAGGCGCTGCCACAGGAGCTCGAAGCCGGGCCGCAGCTCGGGCAGGGTCGCGACCGGCACCTCGCCGCGGGAGTAGGCCTCGGCGATGCGGCGGTCGTGCGGGATCTCGAGCAGCACCGGCACGCCCTTCGCGGCGCAGAGCTCGTGCACGCGGTGGTCGCCCGAGCCCGCCCGGTTGACCACCACCCCGAGCGGCAGGCCGAGGCGGCCGAGCGCTTCCACCGCCAGCTCGAGGTCGTGGAGGCCGAAGGGGGTCGGCTCGGTGACCAGCAGCGCCACGTCCGCGCCGCGCACGGCGGCCATCACCGGGCAGGAGGTGCCGGGCGGGGCGTCGACGAGCACCAGGGAGGCACCGTCGGCCCGCGCCCGCACCGCCCGCACCACGGGCGGGGCCAGGGCCTGGCCGACGTCGAGCCGGCCGGTCACGAGACGGACCCCGTCGACCACCCCCTCCTCGACCTCGCCGAGCCGGCGCTCCACCTCGCGGATGGCGCCAGCCGGGCACAACCGCGCGCAGGCGCCGCAGCCGTGGCACAGGCTGGGGACGACGTGGGCCGAGCGCGACAGGACGACGATGCCGCCGAACTGGCAGACCTCGCCGCACAGGCCGCAGGCGGTGCAGCGGGCCTCCTCCACGACCGGCACCGGCAGGCCGACCGCGTGGCGCTCGACCGCTCGCGGGCGGAGGAACAGGTGGCAGTTCGGCTCCTCGACGTCGCAGTCGAGCAGCTCGACCGGCTCCCCGGCCACGAGGGCGAGGGACAGGGCGACCGTGGTCTTGCCCGTGCCGCCCTTGCCCGAGGCGACGGCGACAATCACGCCCAGTGCCCGCCGACGTCCGCGGCGCGCGCCTCGACCAGGGTCCCGGCGAGGAAGGCGTCGACCGCCTCGGCCACGGTGCCGGCCGCCCCGGTGAAGACCCTCACCCCGCCGGCCTCCAGGGCGGCGAACGCCTTGGGGCCGCAGTGACCGGTCAACACCGCCTCGGCGCCGGCCCGGCACACCGCCGCCGCCGCTTGCACGCCGGCCCCCTGGCCGGCTGAGACGCCGCGCGAGTTGTCGACGCCCGCCAGCTCGCGGGTGTCGGTGTCGACCAGCACGAACACCGGCGCCCGCCCGAAACGGGGGTCGACCCGGGCATCCCAGGACGCCGCCTCTGCCGTCACCGCCAGCTTCATTCGGTCCCTCCCCGCTCGCCGCGTTGCTCCAGGTCGGCCAGCCGCCGCCGCAGGTCCCCCAGCTCTGCCTCGAGGGCGCGCGACCGCTGCTCGAGCCAGTCCCGCTCGTCGACCGGTCCCGGCGCCCCGCCCCCGAGCCGTGCCCAGCCCGGCAGGCCGGTGGCGTGGAAGCGGTGGCGGAAGCCCCGGCCGCCACGGCCACCGCCGCCGCGGCCCCACCCGGCGCCCCTGCCGCCCCACGGGCTGGCGTACCCCGGCATCCCGGACCCGTTGCAGAATCCCGCACCCCGGCCGGTCATCGGCCCGGCGCCCAGCGGCCCCGTTCGGTCTCCACCTGGCATGTCGATCTCCTTTCCCCCTGTGACGACGGCGTCACGGCTGCTCGCCGCCGGTCCCAGGCGGCGGGCTCGAGCCACCCCGGCCGGGGCCGCGGCGCGGTCCGCCACCCCTGCCCCCCTGGCCCTTCTGGCCACCCTGACCGCGGCCTCCGCCCCGACCCCCGCCGCAGGGGCCGCGACCCCCGCCGCTGCCGGCGCCCTTGCCCTGCGGTCCTGTCCCGTCTCGGTTCGGCATCGCTGCGCTCCTTTCCGGCCCCGTGTCGGAGCCCTCCAGCCGCCGCCACCCTCCACCGCGACGCCGCCGGGCCCGACAGCCGGGCAGGGCCAGGGCGTCGTCCGGCAGCCTCCCGGCCAGGAAGGCGGCGATCACGACCTCCACCTCCCCGGCCAGGAACGGCACCAGCTCGAGCCCGAGCGCCGCCGCGCGGGCCGCCAGCTCCCGGGACGCCGCGCCGCACAGCAGGGTGCTGACGCCGTGGCGGCGGAGGGTGACGAGCTTGGCCTCGCCGCTCCCGTCGGGGAGCGACAGCTGGCGGCGGCCGACCACCCGTCCCTGCTCGAGGTCGAGAAGGAGGGCCTGCCGCGACGCGTCGAGGAGCGGCGAGACCCGCTCGCCCCACACCGTCACGGCCACGCGCTCGTCCGCCATCGACCCGGACCCCTGCACAGGACGTGCCACTGCCGGCCGACCGCCGGCAGACCGCCCGCGAGCCCTCGGCCGACGCCGTCTCCTTTGACCCGGCGGGTCGACGCCAGGCTCCGGACCGTCGCAGACTCGCGACGCTCGCAACCTCGAGGGTCGCCCGCCTGCGCTCCTCGCCGGCCGGCCAACCGGCCGGGGGCGGCCCCGGGGGGCGCGCTGACCGACCCTGGCACGGGTCCTGCTGCGGTCAGCGGAGACCGCCCGGGGCGAGGCTGTCCCGGGCGTCGGGCGACGATGACGAACCCGACCGAGCGACCCCCGCTGACCTTCGGCCCGGTGCCTTCCCGCCGGCTCGGGCAGAGCCTCGGCGTGAACCTCATCCCGCCCAAGCGTTGCACCTACTCCTGCGTCTACTGCCAGGTCGGCCGCACCACCCACATGGCGCTGGCGCGGCGGGCGTTTTACCGCCCGGAGGAGATCCTCGAGGCGGTCCGCCGCCGCCTGGCCGAGTGCGACCGCGACGGCCTCGGGGTCGACGCCGTCACCGTCCTCGGCGACGGCGAGCCGACCCTGGACGTCAACCTCGGCACGGCGTTGGAGCTGCTGCGGGGCGTCGGCCGGAGGGTGGCGGTGATCAGCAACGGCTCGCTCCTCGACCGCCCCGAGGTCCGCGCCGACCTCGCTCGGGCCGACTGGGTCTCGGTCAAGGTCGACGCCGCCTCGCCCGAGCCGTGGCGGCGGGTGGACCGCCCCCACGGCCGACTGCGGCTGGACGCCATCCACGAGGGCCTGCGGGTCTTCGCCCGCGAGCTCAGGGGGACGCTGGTGACCGAGACCATGCTGGTCGCCGGCGTCAACGACGGCGCCGAGGACTCCGAGCGGCTCGCCGGGCTGCTGGCCGGAGTCGCCCCGGCGATCGCCTACCTCGGGGTCCCGATCCGCCCCCCAGCCGAGCCCTGGGTGTCAGCGCCCGCCGCCGAGGCGGTGGTGCGCGCCTACTCGGCGCTGACGCGGCTCCTGCCGCGGGTCGAGCTCCTGACCGGCGAGCCGCTCGAGCCCCACCCCCGGAGCAGCGACCTCGAGCGCGACCTCCTCGCCACCACCGCCGTCCACCCCCTGGACGAGGACGCGGTGGCACAGCTCGGCGGCGGCGCGCGCGCCGCGCTCGACGTCGCGGCAGGCCTGGTGGCGACCGGGCAGCTGGCGGAGGCGACGTTCCGCGGCAAGCGGTTCTTCCTCCGCCCCACCGGCCGGGACCGACGGCAGCCGGCGGCCGGGGCGCCCTCGGGACCCGGGGAGACGAGCAACCGCGAGCACGGCCCGTCGCCGGCCGAGGTGCCGGAGCGTGACCGGGCCGCGTCGGATCGTGCGTCCGACAGGAAGGGGAGAGCATGAGCGAACCGGTCCGGCTCGGCATCGTCATCTGCGACCGCTACCGCCTGTGCGCCGGCGGCAAGTGCCTGCGGGCTCTCCGCGCCCGCGAGGGCGCCTTCAGCGTCTACGCGGGTCGGGAGGTGGAGCTCGTCGGCTACGCCACCTGCGGCGGCTGCCCCGGGGGCAACCTCGAGCACGCCCCGGAGGAGATGAGGCGGAACGGCGCCCGGGTCGTCCACCTCGCCACCGGCCTGGTGGTGGGCTACCCCCCCTGCCCGCACCTCGACTACTTCCGCCGCCTGATCCCGGCGAGGCAGGGGCTCGAGGTGGTGGTCGGCACCCACCCGATCCCCCAGAAGTACCTCGAGCCCCACCGGCGCCTCGCCAGCTGGGATGCCCCCGAGTGGCGGGAGCTGCTGGCGCCGACCATGGCCGACGAGCCGACCCGACTCGCCTACGACTGAGCCGGGGGCCGGGCCGGGGCAGGCCGCCCGCGCCGGGGGCGGTCAGACCTCGACCGACCGGCCGGTCGGGAAGGGCTCCAGGGCCTCCCCCATCACCCCGGCGAGGAGGCCGAACGCCTTCTGGCCCGTGCAGTGGCCGGTGCAGACCCTGGGCACCGGGAAGCGGAGCACCGCGCGACCGATCTCCTCCACCTCGTGCCGGCTCGCCGCCATCATGCCGGGCAGGCCGACGAGGTGGAAGCCGCCGAACACGGCGGCGACCGGCACGCCCGGGAAGGCGCGCACGGCGGTGTCCACGAGGTTGAGGATGCCGTTGTGGGAGCACCCCGTCACCACCACCAGGCCGGAGTCGCCCTCGACCACCAGCAGCAGCTCGTGGTCGAAGGGGTCGAGCTCGAGGCGGCCCTGCCGCTCGACCCACAGGTAGCGGTTCCCCGGCGGCCGGGCGAAGGCCTGGCTCAGCTCGGTGATCAGATGCACGCCGGGCAGGATCTCGACCCGCCCCCGGACCGGCTCGAAGCGGTCCGGGTGACGCTCGAGCAGCCCGCCGTCGATGCCGATCCTCCGCTTGACCAGGCCGAGGGCGCGAAACCAGCGCTCGGCCGGGACGACCTCGCGGAGGTGGACCCGGGCCCGCAGGTTGAGGCCGAGGAAGCGCTCCAGGCCGCCGCCGTGGTCGTAGTGGTGGTGCGACAGCACCGCCGCGTCCACCTCCTCGAGCCGCACCCCGAGGCGGGCCGCGTTGTCGGCGAAGGCGCCCGAGCTGCCGGTGTCGAACAGGATGCGGTCGCCCTCGCGCTCGAGCAGCACAGACAGCCCGTGCTCGGCGACCAGGTCCGCACGCCCCGCCGCGACCGAGTTGTCGACCAGTGCCGTGACCCGCATCGTCCCCTCCCGGCCGCAGCCTCGGCCCTGCCGACTGCAAGGCCGGTGCCGAGGTGAGGGCCCCGGCCCCGCCCGGCTGCCGGCTGACCCCTCGCGGCCGGCGCCGCGCCGCCAGTGTCGCACGAACGCGACGATCCCCGGCCCTGCCGTCGCGCCGAAGCGACTCTCGTCGCCGCCCGACGCCGGCGCCGGGGCCGGCCGACGCCCTGACGTTCATGGCACGCCTCGTGCATCACAGGTGCGCGCACGGCCGGCACACCGGGTCGCGGGCGGCCGCGGTGCGCCGGCAGGAGGGAGTGAACGTGGCAGAGAAGACACAGGGGTGCGTGAGACCGGCACCGGGGCCGATCGCCCAGGCGGCCCAGACGGCGGCTCCGGCCGCGGAGAGCAGGGAGGTGAGCATGTCTCAGGCGCGCGTCGGGCACGAGGCCCCCGACTTCGAGGTCAACGCCCTGGTCAAGGGTGGCTTCGCCAACGTCAAGCTGTCCGACTACCGGGGGAAGTGGGTCGTCCTCTGCTTCTACCCGGGCGACTTCACCTTCGTTTGACCCACCGAGCTGGCGGCGGTCGCCGCCCTGTACCCCCAGTTCGAGGCCCTCGGCGTCGAGGTGCTGGCCATGAGCACCGACTCCCGCTTCGTGCACAAGATCTGGCAGGAGGAAGAGCTCGCCAAGATGGTCCCCGGCGGGGTGCCCTTCCCGATGCTGTCCGACGCCGGCGGCCAGGTCGGCGCCCTCTACGGCGTCTACGAGGCGCCGGCCGGCGTCGACATCCGGGGCCGCTTCATCGTCGACCCCGACTTCCTGATCCGCGCCGCCGAGATCGTCACCCCCGAGGTCGGCCGCAACCCCGACGAGCTGCTGCGCCAGGTCAAGGCCTTCCAGCACGTGCGGGCGACCGGCGAGGTCACGCCCTCGGGCTGGCAGCCGGGCCAGCCCACGCTCAAGCCGGGCCCGGACCTGGTCGGCAAGGTCTGGACGGTCTGGAAGCCCTGACCGCGTCTGCCGGTGGGGCGGGGCACCGCCGGCCCCGGCGGCGCCCCGCCCGTCTTGCCCGGTGCCGCGGCGAGTGCTAGGCTCCCACCAGGAAAGCCCGCCGCGTGCTCCGCCAGCCACCTCCTGCGAACCGCCCTCGACGGACGACGAGCCCGTCGCTGGTGCTCCTGAGCCTCGTCCTCTTCGGCCTGCCGGCCGCCGCCATCGACTTCTTCCACGTCGAGCACGAGCTCTGTTTCGACGGGAGCTGCCCTGCCTGCCAGCTCCACCAGGCGTCGAGCGCGGATGCTAGCGCGCTCACGGTGACCGTGCCGACGCCGACGCCGGCCGGGACCGTCGAGCCGGAGTCGAAGACCAGCCACGGACCGGTCCTCGTCGTCGCCGCGGCGGCGCGCGCCCCCCCCCTTCCCTGACGCCGCCAGCGGAGTAGGCTCTCGCCCCGCCGGCGCCCGGCGGGCGGGCGACCGTGACCTGCGGCGGCGCTCCCCGGCGCCCCCTCGCGTCGGGTCGGTCCGGTGGACCGGGCCCCCTCCGGGCGTTGGCGGCACCGGCCGGGAGCGCCGGCCACGCGCAACGCAGAAACGAGGTGAACCATGAGCAGAGCAGCACTGGTCGCGGCGATTGCCGTGCTCCTCGCGGGGTCGGCGTCGCCCGCGGAGGAGGCGCCCGCCGT
>CAYTJW010000291.1:0-6662 GCA_964438135.1 uncultured Thermoanaerobaculia bacterium | reverse complement strand
AGGTCGCCGGCGAGCCCGGCGAGGACCGCCCGGGCCCGTCGGGCCGGGTCGCGACCCCCGGTCGGTGGCCCCAGGCCGAAGAGGAACCGGCACCCGCCGGCGCGCCGGTCGAGCGCCCTCTCCCCGGCCACGACCGCCAGCTCCCAGCCGACCGCGAGCTCGCCTCCCCCGGCCACCTGCGCCACCTCCGTGCGGATGGTACAATGCCCCGCCCGAGGACGGCATGCTCCACCCCACTCCGGTCGCCCGCGACCCCGGCGCCACCCGGCGCCGCGACGAGCCGTCGCCGTGATCCGCCTGCGCGACCTGTGCAAGGACTACGACCAGCGGAAGGTCCTCCGCGGCATCAACCTGAGCGTCGAGCCGGGGGAGTTCGTCTTCCTCACCGGCCCGTCCGGGGCCGGCAAGAGCACCCTCCTCAAGCTGCTCTACGCGGCCGAGCGGCCGACCAGCGGCGAGGTCTGGGTCGCCGGCAGCCGGGTCGACCAGCTGCCGCGCCACGCCATGTTCGAGCTGCGGCGCAAGCTCGGCATCATCTTCCAGGACTTCAAGCTGCTCCGGCGCAAGACGGTGGTGGACAACATCACCTTCGTCCTCCGCTTCCACGGTCTCGCCCCGCGCGAGGCCCACCGCCGGGCCTACCAGGTGCTGAAGCGGCTCGGCCTCCACCACCGCCAGCTCGCTTACCCCGACGCCCTGTCCGGCGGCGAGCAGCAGCGGGTCGCCATCGCCAGGGCCCTCGCCTACCAGCCCCGCCTGATCCTGGCCGACGAGCCCACCGGCAACCTCGACGCCGACCTGGCGGCCGAGTTCCTCAGCCTGCTGTGCGACATCAACTACCAGGGCGCGACCGTGCTCGTCGCCACCCACGACCACGGCCTGCTCGAGTCCATCCCGGCCCGCACCCTGGTCCTCCACCAGGGGGCGCTCCACTACGACGGGCGGTGGCCGCCGTGATCCGCCACGCCCTGGCGGAGGGCTGGGAGCTGCTCCGCAGCCGCCTGCCGGTCAGTCTCACCCTGGCCCTGGCACTGGCCGTGCCGCTCTGCCTGGCCGGGCTGACCTTCACCGTCAGCCGCTGGCTCGAGCCGCTGGTGGCCATGGGCCGGCAGCGGGCCGCGGTGGCGGTCCTGCTGCACCCGCGCATGGACGCGGCGCAGCGCGCCCGGTGGGTCGCCGAGCAGCTCCGCCGCCACCCGGAGTGGACGGTCGAGGCAGTCGAGCCGGAGCAGCTCGCCCGGCGCCTCAGCCACTGGTTCCCGTACCTGACCGACGTGCTCCGCACCGAGACCGCCCAGCTGCTGCCGCCCCTGGTCGAGGTCCTCACCGCCGACCCCGACGGCGTCTCGGTGCTCGTCGGCAGCCCGTCGGTGATCGCGGTCGGCCCCCGCTCCTCGGTCGAGCGCCTGGTCGGCCGCTCCGCCGAGCGCCTCGGCTGGGCGCTGCTCGCGGTCGCCGTGGTGCTGCTGGCCTCGGCGGCCCTGCTGGCGGCGATCTGGGTCCACCTCGAGCTCTACCGCCACGCCGACGAGATCGTCATCATGCGTCTCCTCGGCGCCACCGAGGGCGCCATCCGCGGGCCATTCCTGGTCGCCGTGGTCGCGCCCGGTGTCCTCGCCGCCGCCCTCGCCGCGTCGGCCACCACCGTCCTGACCTCGATCCTGTCCCGGCTCGCCGGCGCCGTCGGCCTGCCGGCGGTCGCGGCGCCGTGGCCGGTGCTGGCGGCTCAGGTGGCCCTCGCCTGCGGCCTGCCGTTGGCGGCGGCCACGCTCACCCTGGGCCGCCACGCCCGCCACGAGGCCGAGCTCGACTGAGCGGGTCCCCCGGACCGGCCCGGACGACAACGGCGCGGCTTCCGCCGCGCCGTCCTCAGGGTCGGGCCGCGCCCGCTGCCTAGGTGCCGCCGTGCAGCGCCTTGCGCATGTTCTCGATCTGCACCTTGAGCTGATTGGCCTCGTCGGTCGCGCCGAGTCGCTCGAGCTCGGCGATCTTGGCCTCGAGCTCGGCGATCTTGGCCTCGAGCTGCTTGCGCTCGAGGTCGGCCGCCGCGTTGGTCGCCGCCGCGTCCTTCTTCCTCAGCATCTCGTCGGCCTTGGCGGTCTTACCGGCCTCGCGGTAGGAGGCCGCGGCCTGGTCGTAGTTGCCCTGCTTGTCGAACACGTAGCCCAGGGTCTCGTGGATCTGCTGCCGCAGCCGGCCCTCGCCGCCGGCGGCGATCTTGAGCGCCTCGCGCAGCTCGGTGACGGCGGCGTCGAGCCGGCCCAGCTGGGCCAGGCACTGCCCCTTGTAGAAGCGCACCAGGGCGTTCTGCGGCTGCTTGGCCTGGGCCTTGGTGAACCAGTCCAGGGCCTTGCCGTAGTCCTTGCCCCCGAGCCAGGCCTCGCCGGCCAGGAGCAGGTGCTCGAAGGTGTCGGCCGAGGCCGCCATGCGCTCGGCAATCCCGGCCGCGGCGGCGTAGGTCGCCTGCTTCTCCTGGTCGCTCGAGGCGCGCCGGGCGGCGGCGATGCCGGAGCGGACCGCAGACCGCGCCACGCCGTCGTCGGTGGGGTCGAGCTCGAACGCCTTCTTGAAGGCCTGGAAGGCCTTGCGGTCGTCGCCCTGGGCGTCGTAGGCAACGCCCAGCGCCTGCTGCAGGCGACCGTTGCGCGGGTCGGCCTGGGCCTGGGCGGAGACCACCCGCACCGCGTCGTCGGCGTGGTTGCTGCGCGCCGCGGCCTGGCCGAAGAGGAGGGCGTAGCTGGTCCTGAAGCGGGCGTCGAGGGAGCCGGGGTTGACCGGCTGCAGCGCGGTGTAGGCCTCCTGGTACTGGTCGCCCTTGAGCAGCACCTGGGCCAGGCCGATGCGGTAGGAAGCGTTGGCGCCGTCGAGCTCGACCGCCTTGCGCAGGCTGGCCAGGGCCGGGCTGGTGCGGCCGAGGCCGTTCTGGGCCATGCCCAGCATGTAGTGGGCGCCGGCGTAGGTCGGGCTGGCGCCGACCACCGCCTCGAACTCGGTCACGGCGGTGGCGTAGTCCTTGGCGTTGAAGGCCGCCACGCCCTTCTCCCAGTCGGCGGCGGCGACGATTGCGAACAGCAGCAGCGCCAGGCTGGTGGCTGCGGCCAGCGCCCGGCTGCGGTGGTTGCCCATGGTGTCCTCCCGTCGGCTCCTCGCGCCCCTCACCGGCGCCCCTCGACCTCGCCCAGCAGCGGCCGCACCTGCTCGTCGAACATCGCCGCCACGTCCGCCCCCTTGAGGAGCGCAATGGCCTTGCTGTGCTGCTCCACCATGCCGCGGATCGCGGGCAGGCCCTCGCCGCGCTCGATCAGGGTCCGCGCGGCGGCGTACTGCCGCTCGATCGTCTTCTCCCCACCCGGGCCGACCACGTCGAGGGCCACGGTCCGGATCTTCTCGGCCAGGCCGAGCAGGGTGACCGGGCTCGGGCCCGCCTGCAACCTCCCGCCGCCGGTGCCGGCCCCGGGCGGGCGCAGCGCCACCAGGCCGGAGGTGATCATGCCGAACAGCAGCTTGGACACGTCGAAGGCCGCCCACTGCAGCTGGTTGGCGATCTCCATGATCGAGCGCTGGCCGTCGACGCGGGTGACCAGGATCCACTCGTGCGGGCTCAGGGTGACCTGGTCCTGGCCCCGCTCGCGGGGCGGGAAGTAGGGCACCTGGTCGAGGGAAGGGATCTTGCGCGACAGCACCCGCCACTCGTCGAGCCGGCGCGCCGCCTCCATCATGAGGTTGGCGTTGGAGCGGTGGACGGTGACCTGGTCGCTCTCCTCGCCCGGCGTGAACGAGAACTCGCCGCTCGACCAGATGGCCATCTCGTAGACCGCGTTCTCGCCCCGCAGGTTCCCCACCCGGGCGTCGACGATCTGGCCGTCCTTGAGGTAGATCCTGCCCTCCTCACCGTCCTTGGCGAGGTGGAACGCGCCGGTCTTGCCGGACACGCTCACCAGCTGGATGACGTCGGGCAGCGACAGCTCGGAGAGCGATCCCTGGAGTGCCATGTCCCCCCTACCTACTGCAGGTTGAACCGCACGGTCAAGATGTACAGCACCTCGACCGGCCGACCGTTGAGGGTGGAGGGCTTGAACTTCCACTTCATGACCGCGTCCTGGGCCGCCTCGGTCAGGCCCAGGGGCAGGCCGCGCAACACCTTGGCCTCGCGCACCGAGCCGTCCTTGGCGATGATGCACTCCAGCACCACCACCCCCTGGATGCGGGCGCGGCGAGCGGCCTCGGGGTAGATCGGGTTGGGCCCGGAGACCTTCTCCGGCTCGGTGATGTTGCCGCCCACCACGAAGCGGATCGGGCCCTCCGGCTCGGCCACCGGCGGCGCCTCGGGCACGCCCATGACGAGGTTGTCGTCCGGCACGAAGTCGAGGTCGTCCTGGCGCTGGTTCTGCTCGTCGCGGATCGGCTCCGGCTCGTCCGGGGTCGGGTCCGGGATCGGCACCCGCCGCGTCACCGGCTTGGGCATCTGCTGCTGGATCTGCTGCGGCGGCGGCTGGCGGAACTTGACCTGCTTGACGACGAAGATCTTGGACTTCTTCTGCTCGACGTCGCTCAAGGAGGCGGCGAAGCTCGGCCAGTGCATGACGAACATGATGACGTGGAGGACGATCGCCCCGCCGAAGGCCCAGCGGACCAGGGTGCGGTCCTGCTTCTCCTCCTGAGCGATGATCTCGATCACCGTCGGCGACAGCTTGGCGCTGTCGGCGGCAGCGGGCTTCGGGGCTTCGCTCATGGCCGTCCCCCTTTCCTACGACACGCCGAGCATGGACCAGATGTTCTCGATCTCGCGGCGGGTCGGGATCGAGATGTTGATCTTGAACTTGGCGTCGGTCTCGCTCTTACCCTTGTTCTGGTCCTCCTCCAGCATCCGCAGGTCGTCGAACACCGCGATCATGTTGCCGTAGGTGGCGCCGGGGTCGGTGCGGAGGATGACCGGCTTCTCGGGGTTCTGGCGCAGCTTGTCGAGCAGGTACGAGTGCATCTGCTCCAGGGCCATCGCCCGACCGTCGACCTGGATCCCGCCGCCCGGCTGGACCAGGATGTCGACCGCGTCCTCCTGCTTGATCTCGGTCGCCTTGGTCTGCTCCTCGGGCAGGGCGAAGTCCATGCCGCGGTTGGCGGAGAAGGCCATCGTGACCATGAAGTAGATGATGAGCAGGAAGGAGATGTCGGCCATCGAGCCGGTGAAGATCTCGGAGCTGAAGCTCTTCTTCTTGGCCTTCATTGCCGTCTCCTACTCCCCAATCGTCTTCTGCTCGGAGAGCAGGTAGATGACCTTGACCTTGGCCTGCTTGAGGGCGTCCAAGACCGTGTCCACCCGCTCGTAGGGGACGTTGGTGTCGGCCTTGACGATGAACTGCTTGGCCGGGTCCTGGGCGACGACGTTGGAGGCGAAGGTGACGATCTCCTCGTCGGTGGTGACCGGCAGGGACATCTCCTCGCCGGTGGAAACCCGGATCACCAGCGGCGGGCTGGCGTCCGGCGGCGCGATCGAGATCACCGCCGCCTTCTCGGGCACGTTCTGCCGGATCATGGTCTTGGGCAGCACCATCTTGGTCTTGTCGACCTCGACCTTGTAGGTCAGGATGAAGAAGATGATGAGCAGGAAGACGATGTCCGCCATCGAGGCGGTGAAGATCTCGCCCGCGACCTTGCGCGCTCGGCCCTTGATGAGCGCCATCGGTTGCCCCTCCTACTCCCTGACCTCACCACCCTCCAGGCTGCCCATCTCGACGAAGGTCTCCATCAGCATGTTGGTGGCGGTCTCGATGTCGCGGACGTAGCGGTTGATCTTGGTCGTGTACCAGTTGTAGGCGAGCTGGGCCGGGATGGCGATGAACAGGCCGGCGGCGGTGGTGATCAGCGCCTCGGAGATGCCGGCGGCGACCGCGCCCGGGTTGGACAGACCCTGCGAGGCGAGGGTGGCGAAGGACTTGATCATGCCGGTGACGGTGCCGAGGAAGCCGAGCATGGGGGCGACGTTGGAGGTGGTGGCCAGGGCGCCCATCCACTTCTCCAGCCGGTCGAGCTCGTACAGGCCGGCATTCTCGATCGTCTTCTCGATGTCCTCGCGGCTGTGGCCGTAGCGGAGCAGGCCGGCCTTCATCACCGACGCCACCGGGCCGCGGTGCTGCTCGCAGACCTTGATCGCTTCCTTGACGTTGCGGTTGACCAGGAGGGCCTTGCGGATCCGGGTCAGGAACTCCGACACGTTGATCTTGGCCTTCTGCAGCGTGATGAAGCGCTCGATGATGACAGTGAGGGCCAGCAGCGAGAAGAAGAACAGCGGCCACATCATGATGCCACCCTGACTGAAGTACTCGAAAAGCTGTCCCACGGTCGTGCCTCCTCCGAGTTGTTAGAGTCCACCCGCGCGGCCCGGTTCCGGTCCGCGCACCCCACGGTTGAGGGAATCGCTCGCGTCACTCACGAGTCTCGGGCCATCCTTCGCGACCTGCGCACCGCAGCCACCCTGTCCGCAGGAAGCCCCGGCATCCTAACACCCACCCCCAGCATCGTCAAGGAATCGCGGGCCGGCGTCAAGGGGCCGCGGCGGGGAGCCGCGGGCGACCGCCCGGCCGCCCCATCCCGGCCGGTCAGCGGCGCGGGGCGGCCGGCGGTGGCCCGCGGATCGGGGGTTGCGGTGCTGACGGTGCTGGCGG
>CAYTJW010000290.1:0-6668 GCA_964438135.1 uncultured Thermoanaerobaculia bacterium | reverse complement strand
GGCGGCCCTCCAGGCTGGTCGCGGTCGGGCTCGGCGCCGCCCTGGCGGCAGCGACCCTGGCCGCGGTGGCCGGCTGGCGCGGGTCCGACCCGCGGGGTGGGGCCGCCCTGCTCGAGCCGGTGCCGATCACGACCGACCCGGGTCTCGAGCGCTACCCGTCGTTGTCGCCCGACGGGACCCGCCTCGCCTTCGTCCGCCGCGGCGGGGGCAACGACGTCGACGACCTCTGGGTCAGGCAGCTCGGCGCCGAGGCCCCGCTGCGCCTCACCGCCAGCCCGGAGCGGGAGGCCTTCCCGGCCTGGTCGCCGGACGGCGGCACCGTCGCCTTCGCCCGTTTCGGCGAGCGGACCACCCTGGTCGCGGTCCCGGCCGGCGGCGGCGCGGAGCGCCAGCTGGCGGTCGTCGACCCGGTCCTGTACGGTCTGGACTGGTCGCCGGACGGGCGGCTGCTGGCCTTCTCCACCGCCGCCGAGGAGGCCCAGCCGTCGGTCATCGCCCTGCTCGACCTCGAGACGCGCGCCGTCCGGCGGCTGACCCGGCCGCAGGCCCAGTTCGCCTGCGACTCGTGGCCGGCCTTCTCCCCCGACGGGCGGACGGTGGCCTTCATGCGCCACGGGCTCGCCTTCCAGCACGACCTGTTCCTGGTGCCCACCGTGGGCGGCGAGGCGCGCCGCCTGACGTCGCACCAGCGGCGGCTGGCCGGCCTCGACTGGACCCCCGACGGCGAGTCGATCGTCTTCGCGGCCGCCCCCAACGGCCGCCTGGGGCTGTGGCGGGTCAGGGTCGCGGACGGCGCCGTGGAGTGGTTGCCGACGCGCGGCGAGGGCGCCCAGCACCCCACGGTCGGGGCGCGGGCGGGCGGCCTGGCGTGGGCGCAGCCGTCGGTCGACCGCAACGTCTGGCGGGCGCCGATCGGCCCGGCTGCGGCCCTGGCGGAGGCGGCCGAGCCGGTGCTCGCCTCGACCCGCCTCGACTCGGCCGCTGTGCCGTCGCCCGACGGCGCCAGCCTCGCCTTCGTGTCGAGCCGCTCCGGCTCGGTCGAGCTGTGGCTGGCCGACCGCGACGGGGGGCAATCGCGCCAGGCGACGAGCTTCGGCCGCGGCTGGGTGGGCGGGCCGAGCTGGTCCCCGGACGGCCGCCGGGTCGCCTTCACGGCCACCCCGGACGGCGCGGCCGGGGTGTTCCTGCTCGACGTCGCGCGCGGGGAGGTCCGCGCCCTCAGCCCGGGCTCCGCCCACGAGAGCGCCTCCTGCTGGGGGAGTCGCGGCGAGCGGCTCTACTTCGGCCGCCAGGAGCAGGGCGACTGGCAGGTCTGGAGCATGGCCGTCGACGGGTCGGACCGGCGGCGGGTCGTCGAGCGCGGCGGCGAGGCGCTGGCCGAGACCGCCGACGGGTCGGCGCTGTACCTGTGGCGCGTCGAGGGGCCGAGCCTCGAGCGGCTGGACCTCGCGACCGGGGTCGAGCAGCGGGTGGTCGGCCCGGACCGGCTGCGCCGCTGGGTCGACGAGGTCGTCCTGGACGACGGGGTGATGGCGGTGGAGCGGGGGAGCGAGGACGCTGCCCTCGGCTTCCTCGACTTCGCGACCGGGAGCTGGGCTTCCCTCGGGTCCCTCGGCGCCGCGGCCGGCAACCTGGCGGTGGCGGCGGACCGTTCCTTCGTCCTGTTCGACCGCGTCGACCGGCAGGAGCTCGACCTGGTGCTGGTGGCCGGCTACCGCTGAGGGGCAGCGGGTTCGGGGACCGCTCGGGCATGCCGCGGCGCGCGCCGGCGTTGCCACTGGCAGAGGGGAGCGGTTGCCGCGCATCGTCATCGTCGGCGGCGGGTTCGGGGGCGCCTACTGTGCCCAGGAGCTGGAGCGCCGCCTGCGGCCGGGCGAGGCCGAGGTCGTGCTGCTCGACCGCAACAACTACTTCCTGTTCTACCCCCTGCTGGCCGAGGCAGGCTCGGGCAGTCTCGAGCCGCGCCACGCGGTAGTCGCGATCCGCTCCTTCCTGCGCCGGACCAGGTTCGTCATGGCCGAGGTTGAGGGCTTCGACCCGGCGGCGAGGGTCGTGCGCCACCGCCTGCCCGGAGCGACCCGGCTGAGCGAGATCACCTACGACCACCTGGTGCTCGCCCCGGGCAGCGTCACCCGCATGCCCGGGGTCCCGGGGCTCTCCGAGCACGGCTTCGAGATGAAGTGCATGGCCGACGCGGTGCGGCTCCGCGACCGCGCCATCCTGATGCTCGAGCGGGCGGACTCGGCCGCCGAGCCGGCCGAGCGGCGACGGCTGCTCCATTTCGTGGTGGTGGGCGCCAACTTCACCGGTGTCGAGGTCGCTGGCGAGCTGCAGGTCTTCCTTGAACGGGCCCGGCGTCGCTACCGGCGGGTGGCCGCGGCGGACGTCGGCGTGACCCTGGTGGAGCTCGGGGAGCGGGTGCTGCCGGCTCTCGACGAGAACCTGGCGGAGTACGCGGTCACGACCCTCAGGCGGCGTGGCCTGGGTGTCGAGCTGGGGCTGTCGGTGGCGCGGGTCGCCCCCGACCGGGCGATCCTCACCGACGGCCGCGAGCTCGCGACCGAGACCGTCATCTGGTGTGCGGGGATCGCGCCGAGCCCCCTCGTCGCCCGTCTGCCGTTGCCGGTGGACGAGCGCGGCTGGGTCCTGTGCGAGCGCGACCTCCGCGTCCGCGGCGCGGCCGACGTTTGGGCGATCGGCGACGCGGCGGTCAACCTCGGCCCGGACGGCCGCGCCTACCCGGCCACGGCCCAGCATGCCGTCCGCCAGGGGCAGCACCTCGCCCGCAACCTCGCCCGGGTCCTGCGGGGCCAGCCCGGCCGCCCGTGCGACATTTCGGCTCGCGGCGCGCTGGCCGCTCTCGGCTGTCGGACGGGCGTGGCCAAGGTCCTCGGCCTCAGTCTCTCCGGCTTCCCGGCCTGGTTCCTGTGGCGGACGGTGTACCTGCTCAAGATGCCCGGCATGGCCCGCCGCCTCCGCATCGCCCTGGACTGGACGATGGACCTGCTGTTCCCGCGCGACGTGGTCCAGCTTGGCCTGACCGGGCCGGCCAGGGGCCAGGGCGACCACGACGGGCCCGGCCCCGGCGCCGCCGCGACACGTTGACGATTCCCGGCTACACTGCGGCAGATCGTTGTGGGGCGGGCGGCGCGGCAGCGGCGAGCGCCGTGGCCCGCACCAGGAGGAGAGGAACATGAGCGACCAGGTCTACCTCACCGACGGCAGCCAGCAGCTCGGCCCGTTCACTCTCGACCAGATCAGGACCATGCTGGCCCAGCGCCAGGCGACGCCGGAAATGATGTGCTGGCACTCCGGCCTCGCCGGGTGGACGCAGCTGGCCACGGCCTTCCCGCAGCTCGCGGCGGCCGGGCCGGCCCCGGCCCCGGCACCCCCGGTGGCGGCTGCGCCGGCGGGGCGGACCCGGTTCGAGGTTCTGAAGAAGGACTACTGGCAGCTGCCCAAGATCACGGTCGAGAACGCCGAGGTGGTGCTCGAGGCCGGCGCCCTGCACTACCTGCGCGGCTCGATCCAGATCGAGGCCAAGCTGCCGTCCGCGGGCGGCTTCATCCGCGCCAAGCTGACCGGCGAGCGGGCCGTCCGGCCGCGCTACCGGGGCACGGGCGAGATCTACCTCGAGCCGACCTTCGCCGAGGTCAACGTGCTGGAGCTGAACGGGGAGACCTGGGTCCTCGACAAGGGGGCGTTCCTGGCCGCGGACGCGTCGGTCGAGGTCGGCATGTTCACCAACAAGGCGATGAGCGGGCTGTTCGGCGGCGAGGGCTTCTTCCAGACCCAGGTGTCGGGCCGCGGGTCGGTCTTCTACCTCTCGCCGGGCCCGCTCGAGCGGCTCGACCTGGTCAACGACACGCTGGTGGTGGACGGCTCGTTCGCGGTCGCCCGCACCGGCAACCTCGAGTTCGCGGTCGAGAAGACCACCAAGGGCCTGTTCTCGAGCATGGCCTCGGGGGAGGGCCTGGTGAACACCTTCCGCGGCACCGGCACGGTCCTGATCGCCCCGGTGCCGAACCGCTTCCTGACCCTCAAGGACGAGTTCGGCGGCCTCCGCTCCCTGATCGCCGGCATGAGCCGCGGCTGAGGGCGGTTCGCTCTCGGCCCCCAGCCGCCTCGAGGCGGGCGCGGCCGAGCAGTTGGCCCTCGCGGTCCGCACCGCGAGCGTGAGGCGGCCCGGTCAAGAGCCGCCGGCAGGCGCCCGGCGGGGCCGAGCTCACCCTCCGGCCCCCGCGCTCACGCCTCCCCGGCCGGCGCCGCGGGCGGGGAGGCTGCGGGCTCCTCGCTCTCGGGGCGGACCAGGTCCTCGAAGGTGGCGGCGCCGAGGGCCTCGTAGCCGGCGGCCTCGAAGCGGTCGACGGCCCGCTCGGCCGCCTGCGCCAGGTCCTCGCTGCCCGAGGGCGGCTCGTGCTCGCCGCCGAGGACCAGCCGCAGCACGTCGGTGAGCTTGACCTGGCCGAGGGGACGGGAGGGCATGGCACCCTCGTCCTGGTCGCCCACCGAGGCCCGGCGCAGCAGCCCGGCGTGCTCGAAGCGGGTCAGCAGCTCCTGGACGTTGGCGAGCGGCGCCAGGAAGCGGTCGGCGAGCTCGTCGTCGGTGGGCGGGGCGTCGCCGCGGTCGAAGGCGGCGGCGACGGCGGCGTAGATCTTCAGCGCCAGGGCCAGCCGGTCGCTGGAGCCGGCCCGCTGCCAGAGGCTCTCGCGCTGGAGGGCCCGGCGGTGCTGGTGGGTGAACGCGATCTCCAGGCCTACGAGCACGATGATCCAGGTGATGTTGAGCCAGATGAGGAAGATCGGGATGGCCGCCAGGGTCCCGTAGAGGGTCGAGATGCGGACCGACTGGCCGATCGAGTCGGCGAACAGCCCCTTGGTCGCCTCCCACAGCACCGCCCCCACCAGGGCGCCGAGGAGGGCGCTGCCGCGGTGGACGCGGGTGTAGGGGATGACCAGGTACATGACCAGGAACCCGACCAGGCTCAGGAACGGGGGGAAGAAGGTCTGCTGCAGCCAGCCGACCAGGCCGAGCTCGATCGGCGAGCCCTCGAGCAGCAGCGCGGTCTCGATCCGGGCCGAGATCGACAGGCTGGCGCCGATCAGCAGGCTGCCGAAGACCAGCACCGAGGTGTAGGCGGTGATCTTGGCGACCAGCCGCCGCCGGTTGGCGACGTGGTAGATCTCGTTGAAGTTGGACTCGACGGCGTCGAGCAGCAGGATGGCGGTGACGACCAGGAACACGAAGCCGACCAGCCCGACCCGGCTGGCGTTGGCGAGGAACCGGTCGAGGAAGGCCATGAGCTCGGCCTGGTGCGAGGGCAGGAAGCGCTCGACGAGCTGCACCTGCAGCAGCTCCTTGAGGTCCGAGAGGGCGCCGAAGGCGGACAGCAGGCCGAACATCACCGCCACCAGCGGCACCGTCGCCAGCAGCGAGGCGTAGGCCAGGCCGGACGCGCGGATCACCACCTGGTCGCGCCGCACCTGGTCCCACAGGGCGCGCAGGAACCAGACCAGGCCCGACCCGGCCTGGACCCACCGCGGTGGCAGGTGGCTCTCGAGGAACCGCAGCGTCATGGACTCCTCGCGCCGCCCGCCGCGGGCCGGCGCTCGACCAACTATAGCCGGGTTGGCCGCGGGCGTCGCCGGCAGGACGCCGCGCGGCACCGGACCCGCGGTGGGGGGCCGCGCCCCCGCCTCGACGGGCCCGGCCCGCCCGGCTACCATCGCCCAATGACCGCGACCTGGCGGTTCCCCTGCGCCGTCGACGACCTCAGGGCCACCCTGCGCCTGGCCACCCCGGTGGTCGTGGTGCAGCTCGGCCTGATGGCGATGGGGGTGGTGGACACCCTCATCGTCGGCCGGCTGTCGGCCGAGGCCCTGGCCGCGGTCGCCCTCGGCAACCTCTACTTCATCTCGGTCTGCGCCTTCAGCTGGGGGCTCCTGCTGGCCCTCGACCCGCTGGTGGCGCAGGCGGTCGGCGCGCGCGACCAGGTCGCCGTGCTGCGGGCGGTGCAGCGGGGGCTGCTGCTGGCGGTGGTGCTGTCGGTGCCGTCGGTGCTGGCCATGCTCCCCGGCGAGGTGGTGCTGCCCCTCCTCGGCCAGCCGCCGGAGGTGGTGCCGACCGCGTCGGTCTACGCCCGCATCGTCGCCCCCGGGCTGCCGGCGTTCCTGGCCTTCGTGGTCCTGCGGCAGACCCTCCAGGCCATGGCCCGCATGCGGCCGATCGTGGTCGTGATCGTCGCCGCCAACGTCCTCAACGCCGCCCTCGACTGGTGGCTGGTGCTCGGCGGGCTGGGCGTGCCCGCACTGGGGCCGGCCGGCGCGGCCTGGGCGACGCTGGCCTGCCGCTGGCTGATGGCCGTGGGCCTGCTGGTCGCGGCCCGCGCCGAGCTGGGCCCCCTGCTCGCCCGGCTCGACCCGGCCGTGCTCGACCTCGCGCCCCTGTGGCGCATGGTGCGGGTCGGCCTGCCACTGGCGGTCCAGTTCGAGGCCGAGTTCGCGGCCTTCGGCCTGGTCGCCCTGCTGATGGGGTGGCTGGGCCCGGTGGCGATGGCCGCCCACCAGGTCACCATCACCCTCGCCGCCCTGACCTACATGGTGCCCCTCGGGGTGTCGGCCGCGGCCGCGGTCCACGTCGGCCACGCGGTGGGCCGGGGCGACCGCGG
>CAYTJW010000289.1:0-6669 GCA_964438135.1 uncultured Thermoanaerobaculia bacterium | reverse complement strand
CCGGGTTGTAGGTGTAGCGTTCGGTCTCGGACCCAGGCAGCGTGCGGGTCCGCAGACGCCCGCTCGCGTCATAGCCCCATGAGGTAAGGTCAGCATGCCCTTCGCGGTAGACCTCCTTGCTCGTGAGCCGACCGTCCGAGTCGTAGCCCATCTGGCTCATGAGGCCGATTCCAAGACGGGTCGCAGCCAGCGGGAGCCCCCGACTGTCGTACGTCGCGCTCCACCCGACCCCTCCTGTGCTCAGGGACAAGACGTTGCCAGCCTCGTCGAAGGTACGGGTGGTCGTGGTTCCGTCTGTGGTCTCCTCAACCGCCCGACCCAGCGAGTCATGGCGCAGCATCGTCGTCAGGTCGACACTACCCTCCACGGTTCGGACCGCCACCGGCAGCACGTTGCCCGCGTCAAACAGCCAGCTGGTGCTGTTTCCGACTCGATCCACCGCGCGCGACAACCGACCCGTCACCGCCTCGTACTCGTACTCGACCTCCGTCTCGAATGGGTCGTCGCCCGCCGCCACCCAGACACCCTGGAGCCTCCCGCTCGAGCTGTACCCGTAGTGGGTGCGCAGGTACTCCGGGGATCCCTCGTCGTCGGCGACTTGAGTGATCACCCAGCTCGGCCTGCCGAAGCTGTTCACCTTCTGCTCGGTGCGGCTCAGGACCTGAGCCCCGCCCACGTCAGCGAACACCTCCTCCTTGGTCATCCCCCCAGCCTGGTCGAACTGCCGCCGCACTGCTGCCCCCGTCGGCAGCTCCTCGCAGTAGGGGTTTCCCCAGGCGTCGTAGTGACCTCGCCACAGCCCCTGACCGCCGTCGGTTTGGTAGACCACTCGTCCCATCTGGTCGAAGCCGAGCAGGCGTTCGCCGGGCGCATCAGGGTCCTGCGAGACACCCTCGGTGACGCCTGCCAAACGGTCAGAGCCGGGGTGATAGCGGTAGGCCGTCACCACCCCCTCGAAGGACAGCTCCTGCAGGGGGCGCCCGTAGGCGTCGTACGTGTAGCTCGCGGTCGCCTGCCGCGTCGGCTCGTCACCCGGGCTCTGACCCGCGAGGCCGCTCTGCGTGACGCTCACCAGCTGCTCGCGGGCGTTGTAGGTGTACGTGGTCTCGACCCAGGCGTCCCCCGGCAGCCCGCTCTGCCTGCGCCGTTCCTTGACCACGTGGCCTGCCCGGTCGAAGGCCCTCTCCACCGTCGCGTTGACCGGCGCCAGGGCGCTGCCCTCGGCCCCGTGCACCTCCCGGACCTGACGGTTCCACTGGTCGTTCAGGAAGGTGTCGCGCCCCACAGTCGACGTGCGGGTGTCGACGTTGTCGAAGGGGTCGTAGGTGAACGAGACGAGATCGCCACCGGCCTGGACACTCCTGAGCCGGGACTTGCGCTGCCCGGGCACGCGCTCATACACCCGCGTGACGGTGAGCACCGGCTCGCCCGGCGAGCCCTGGGTCACCGTCTCCACGACCCGACCGAACGGGTCGAAGTCGCTGAGGCTCAAGACCTCGTCCGGCTCATCAGGGGAGCCGCCGTCGTCGGGGTAGCCCGACGGGATGCCCTCGGGCGTCGAGCCCTCCGCCCCCTGGTACGGCTGACCAAAGACCACGCGCCGCTGCTCCGGGTCGGTCATCCCGAACGGGACGTTGTCCGAGATCGCGCCGGACACCGGCGCCAGGTCGCGGTCGACAGGGACGTAGCTGAACGTGGTCGTGGTTTGAGCGTAGGTCTCGGTTCCCGCTGTAGCCTCGTGACGCTCGACGGTGACGGCCTGCGGCTGAGTGCGGGTCAGGCGATCCCCCTCGACGAAGGCGATTACCAGTCTGGAGCCATCGGGACGGGTGACGCTCTTGCGTCGGCCGTCGGGCTGGTAGGCGTAGCTCGTCTCGACCGTCGAGGTCGGCAGCGGCGCGCCCGCAGGGGGAGTCGGATCCCCTGCGGCCAGAACCGGCTGGGCATCCCTGCGCACGCTGGCGACACGCCCGGACTCCAGGCGATGGTGGACGAGCTCGACCCACGGTGCTCGCACGATGACCGTGGTGTCGGTCACGGGCGCGGCACTGCCTTGCAGCTCTCCGTAGGAGACCCCCCACCAGGTGGTGGGCTGGGGCTGTGAAGGGAACCCGACCAGGATCGCCCGCCCGCTCTGGCTCTCGTAGTAGAACCGGGCGCGCAGCACGCCCGCGTTGGGACCGAAGTCGGGCTGCTCGAAGCCCTCGAGACGATAGCTCGCCAGCTGGCCGTGGAGCGGGAGATCCCGCGAGGTCGGGTCGACGCCCCCCTCGCTGCCCGGCTCCGAGTAGAGGTAGAGGACCGTGGGCCTGCTGCTGTCGCCGGAGAACGGGAAACCCTCAGCGGAGTAGCCGTCGGCGCTGGTCTTCACCTCGGGCAGCCCGACCTTGTGCAGGCGCCGACTGGCGTCGAAGCCGTACACGACCGTCCGCTTCTCACTCGCGGGCTCGACGAAGTCAGAGAACGTGTCCAGGAGACCGTATGCGCTCTGGTTCCAGGCGCCCGGCCCGGATGGAAGCCCGTCGTGGTAGCTGAGGAGGTAGCTCCGCCCCTGGTCGTCCTCGACCCGCGCGAGCCTGCCCCAGGCGTCGTAGAAGAGCAGGATGGTGCTGCCCTGGGTGCCGGGCTGCGCGTTCCGGCGCAGCCGGTCCGAGATCTCCCGCAGGCGGCCCGCGCTGTCGAACACCATGGTGCCGTGCTGGGCGTCGGTCAGCCGCCAGCCCGCCCCGGCGCGGAGGTGCTCGAGCCTGAGCGGCAGGCCCTTGGGGGTGAGGTAGAGCTCGTTGAGGTCCGACTCGTAGCCCTCCCTGCCCTCGGGCGCGTACCTGTAGAACCGGCGGACGTTGCCGAGCCCGTCGTGGTACTCCACCTCCTGGGTGATCGGCAGGTAACGCAGGTGGGCGAAGAGCGGCGAGTGCCAGCCGGCTGACCCGAGGGGGCCGTAGCCCAGGGTGCCGGAGCGGTAGGTGCGGTCCAGGCTCAGGGTCAGCCCCTTGCCCGCGATGGCGTAGTCGGTGGCCTCGAGCAGGGCCTCGCCCGACACCAGCGACACCGCGACACCCGCCTCGCCGGGCGACCAGATCGCGGGGTTGAGCGCCGGCTCGGCCAGGGACACCTGCACCGGCGACGGCACCGCGTCGGCCCAGGCCACGGCCTCGGCAGCAGCGGCCGGGGCCGGGTAGTTGGCGCCCTGGGCGGCGAAGAAGCCGGCCGCCGCCGGGCTCGCCGCGAGGTCCAGGAACACCCGCAGGTAGGGCCCGCCAGCCAGCAGCTCCTTGACCGGGGTGGTGGTGTCCTGCGGCAGGTAGGAGGGCCAGCTGCAGCGCCGGCACTGGCTCTCCTCGTCGGCCGGGCTCTCCCCTGGGAGCTGCTGGCGGGTGTAGCCCCTCCTGGCCCGGGGGTCGGCGAGGAGCAGCACCACCTCGTCGGACACGTAGTGGTTGAAGTCGTCGCCGAGCCGGCCGAGCGGGTCGGCCACAGCCTCGGCCTGCCGCCGCAGGGTGACGGTCACCTCGGGCTCGGGCCAGCCCGGGCCGCCGGGCAGCGCCAGGACCGGGCCCAGGTCGGCCTGGGCCAGGAGGCGCTGCGCGGGCTCGAGCCGCAGGCTCTGGACCCACGCGGTCAGAGTCGGGCCGAGGCTGCCGGGCAGCGCCACCCTGAGCCGGAAAGCCGCGGTGTACTGCTGCTCCGTGACATCGGCGGTCGCACTCTCGAGCGCCGGGGTCACCGCCACCGGGATGCCGAGGGGCACCAGCTGCCGCGTCTCGCGGAGCTCGGGCCTGAGCACCGCCTGGCCCCCGGCCTCGCGCGGGCGGTACAGCCCCTCGAGGTGGAAGACCGGGCCTGAGAACGGCCGAACCGCGGCGCCCTCGCCGCCGCCCCAGGTGGTCACCAGGCCGGTGCCGGAGGTGTCCACCCCCAGGTGGTTGGTGACCCAGGCCACGCCGTCGAGGGTCACGACCGGCCGCGGCACGAAGCCGGCGCCGGCCGGGCAGTCGGGCGCGTCGGGGTGGCACGGCAGCTCCGGCGCGCCGTTGACCGCGGCGATGTCCCAGATGTCCAGGATCGGCACCCCTGCGGCGAAGCCCCCGACCAGGAGCTGGCCGCGTGAGGAGTCGACCTGGAGGCGGAAGGCCGAGTGGCCCGCCGCGCGCAGGTGGCCGACCAGGGTCTGCTCGCCGAGCTGGCGGTCGCTCACGTCGAAGACGTAGACCCCGGCCTCGCCCAGGGACACGAACAGCAGGTCGCCGGTGCGGGGCTCGGTCTCCGGCTCCCGGCTGCGCGTGAGCACCCCGTCCAGGCCGCCGGTGACGCCGTGGTCCACCCAGGTCGCGTCGGTGGCGACCGCCACGTCGCGCAGGGTGACCCGCGTCCGCTCCCACTCGCCGGCGCCCGCGAGCTTGCGCGTCTTGACCTCCAGGGTGCAGCTCGGCTGCCCTGCGAGGAGGAGGGTCCCCGGCTCGTCGACCTCGGCCAGGGTGTGGTAGGGGCCGACGTGGAGCAGGGGGCTGAAGGCGTGGATCGCGCCCAGGCCGCGGCTGCAGGTGCCCGACGAACAGCCGGTGGCCACCACCGGCGCCACCGCCGGGGTCAGGGCCGCGCCGTCCGAGAGGCGCGGCGGGCAGTCGCCGGTCACTGGGTCGCGCTGGTCGTCGCGGCAGCAGTCGGAGATGTCGACCTCGGACCCCTCGAAGGCGCCCAGGCGACGGTCGCACTGGTCGCGACCGAGCCGGCTCGGGCTCGGCAGGCCGTAGCCGCGGTTGAGGTCGACGACGGTGATGCCCGAGCCGAGCACCGCCAGGTAGCCGAGCGTGACCCGGTTGCGGCGAACGCGGAGCAGGGCGCCGGCCGGCACGGTGACGGGGTCGAAGGCGGCGACCCCCGCCTCGCCCGAGCAGCTGTCGTAGCCCGGGCTCTCGGCGTCGCGCGACCAGGTCTTGCCGGTCGACAGGTCGTCGACCGACACCCGCTGCAGGCGGTCGTACGGGCACTCTCCGCCGCAGGCCGCGGGCCGCGGGTGCTGCGGCGCGGTGCCCGGCACGGCCAGCTGGCTCACGACCAGGTTGCCGGCGGCGTCCGGCCCGTCGACGGTGCAGCCGTAGCGGCCGCAGAAGGCGGCCGGTGCCAGAGCCTCCTCGCTCTCGTCCTGGACCACCACCTCGAGGTCCACGGGCGTGCCGGTCGGCATGGCGCCGAGGGCGAGGATCTCGCTCGCCAGCAGACCGCTGTCGGCGCCGAGGGCGTACGCCACCTTGACCCCGCCCTCGACCGGCGCGAACGTGCCGCCCTCGGCGGCGAGGACGTCCTCGACCCGGAAGGCCTTCACGGTCCAGGTCGCGCCGACCAGCGCGGCGGTGAAGACGCGGCCGTGGCCGTCGGTGGCCAGACCTCGCAGCTGGCTCGCGGCGCTCGTCGAGTGCGCGAACGGGGTCACCTCCCCCAGCCCGGTCGCGGCCGCCACCCGCGACGCGTCCAGCGCGTACAGGCGGCCGTCGTAGCCCGAGCCGAGGAGCAGGTTGCCGAGCTGGAGCAGGTCGGTCACGTCTGGCGCGCTGCCGGCCGCGATCGCCTCGCCCGGCGTCGGCCGGGTGGCGAAGAGGAAGGTGCGCGGGGCGGTCGCGAAGTAGGGCAGGCCTGCCGGCGGGTCGCCGGGGGCCGCAGGCCCCACCACGATCGCCCGCGGGTCGAGGGCGAGCAGGAACCGGTGCCCGGCCGGCAGCAGCGCCTCGGGAGCGAGCCGCAGGACGGTGCGGGTGGAGTCGAGGGTGACGCGGAGGGGCACAGGCTCGCTGCCCGCGCCGGGGCAGGGCTCGGTCGGTCCGAGGTCGGTGAGGGTGGCGACGTGGCCGAGGTCGAGGTCGGCGGCCAGCCGCCGGTCGAAGGTGAGGCTCATCTCGGTGGCCGGGTCGAGGTCGCCAGGGCTGACCAGCACCAGCAGGTCGGCCGCGGCGGTCACCTCGTGGCTCCAGGCGTCGGCGTCGCACTCCGGGGCGCCGGGGTCCACGGCCGCCAGCTCGAGCGGCGCCTGGCGGGTGGCGTCGTCGGCCGTCGGGAAGGTCGGCTCGACGTCCCACACCCCGACGCTGCTGCCCGACGCCAGACCGTAGGTCGGGTCGACCTCCAGCCTGACCGAGGTCGCGGACAGCCCGACCGCCCGCAGGCCGAGGGTGAGCGGGTAGGTCACCCCTTGAGGCGGCGCGCCGAACCGCACCAGCTGGAACGGGTAGGCGTCCACCAGCATCGGCGGCGACGCTGGCTGCCCCAGGGTGGTCTCGGCAAACAGCGGGTCGAGCGCCAACTCCCCAAGACCGAAGCGGCGGATGATCCAGCCCGTGGCGCGGTCCTGCTCGACCACGGTCAGGGGCTGGTCGAGCCGCACCGGCAGCAGGACGTGTCCGCTCCAGTCCTCGACCGGCGGGTCGAACACGAACTGGTCGGCGTAGAAGTCGTAGAACACCGAGTTGGAGAAGCCGACGGAGGCGCCGAAGTCGCTGAGGCCGCCGGCGAGCAGGGTCCACTGGCCACCCTGCTCGTAGAAGAACGCCGCCGCGCCCCGGGCCGAGAGCTCCCCGAGCAGCGACGCGATGAAGCACCTCGACAGCCCCTCGCGGATGACGTCGGCGCAGGTGCGGGTGCCGTCGAGCAGCTTGGCCCCCGATCCACCAGGGC
>CAYTJW010000288.1:0-6687 GCA_964438135.1 uncultured Thermoanaerobaculia bacterium | reverse complement strand
CGAGCACAGTGGCCCGGTCACGGGAGGTGCGCATGACCCCGCCCCGCTCGTTCCTCGCGTCGGCCCTCACCCTGGTCGCCCTCGTCGCCCTGCTCGCGCCGCTCCCCGGCGCGGCCCAGTCGGCCGACTGCAACATCTGGTGGGGGCAGGTCCTGCACGACTCCTTCAGCCCGGACTACCGGTCGCCGGGCGGGCCGGTCGCGCCCGGCACCACGGTCAGGCTCCGGCTGCGGGTGGCGCAGAGCGACATCACCTCGGCCCGGGTCCGGGTCTGGGACGACCGCACCAACACCCAGACCTTCTCCGCCATGGCGTGGGACGGCGGCTTCGACGCCGACCCCACCACCTACGACTGGTGGTTCGTCGACCTCCCGGTCGGCGGCCAGCCGACCGTCCTCTACTACTTCTTCGAGCTCAACGACGCACCCGGGTGGTGCTCCGCCGACCAGGACTTCTACACCGACGACGACCCCAAGTTCTACGGCGGCGGGTACGGCGCCATGAGCGACGCCTGGGACGACTCCAAGTCGTTCCAGCTCACGGTCTACGACCCGGCCTTCGCGGTGCCGTCCTGGATCCAGCGGGGCACCGTCTACCAGATCTTCCCGGACCGCTTCCGCGACGGCGCGACCGGCAACGACCCGACGGCCGGGCGCTTCTTCTACGGCGAGGCCGGCGGCACCATCACCCGCTCGACCGCCGGCGGCAACAACCCCTCCGGGGACTGGAACTCCACCCTCTGCGACCCGCGCGCCACCTACTCCCCGTCCTGCGCCGGCAAGTACAGCTCGAACTTCTACGGCGGCGACCTCGCGGGGATCCGCGACAAGATCGAGCAGGGCTACTTCGACACCCTCGGCGTCACGGTCCTGTACCTGAACCCCGTCTTTCGCTCGCCCTCCAACCACAAGTACGACACGGCCGACTTCCTCCTCGTCGACCCCGACTTCGGCACCCTGGCGGACTTCCAGGCCCTGGCGGCCTCGGCCGACGCCCACGGCATGAGGCTCATCCTCGACGGCGTCTTCAACCACACCTCGTCCGACTCGACCTACTTCGACTTCTACCGCCGCTGGGACCCCTCCGGCAACCTGACCAGCCCGGACGGCCCGGGGGCCGACGACGACAGCGGCGGCTGCGAGGCGGGCAGCTCGCCGTTCTACGGCTGGTACTACTTCCCGGACATCGGCAACCCCGGCGGCGGCGGCGTCGACCTGTGCCCCAACGGCCCCGGCGACGCGCCGCAGACCTACGAGGCGTGGTTCGGCTACGGCTCGCTGCCCAAGCTGCGGTCGGGCGAGGCCGCGGTGCGGGCCCTCGTCTACTCGAACGGCGCCGCCTCGGTCGGCCCGTACTGGACCGCGCAGGGCGCCGGCGGCTGGCGCTTCGACGTCGGCGGCGACGTCGACCCGGGCCTCACCAACGACCCGGGCAACCTCTTCTGGGAGGGGTACCGGACCGCGGTCCGCGACGCAGGGGTCACCGGCAGGTCCGACACCCTCCTCCTCGGCGAGGAGTGGGGCGACGCGTCGGCGTGGCTGCTCGGCAACGAGTGGGACTCGGTCATGAACTACCGCTTCCGGTCCGCGGTGCTGTCCTGGCTCTTCACCGGCTGCTCCGGCTCGGGCTGCGTCGGCGGGACGCAGCTCTACGACAACGACAGCGACCCCGGCTCGGCCAGCGGCCCGATCTCGTACATCAGCCCGTCCCAGTTCAACGCCCGCCTGCGGTCGATCGCCGAGGACTACCCGCCGATGGCCTGGAGGGGGATGCTCAACCTGCTCGGCTCGCACGACACCAACCGCTTTCGCTTCCTGCTCAAGAAGGCGAACACCGACAGCGACGCGGCGGCGGTGCAGCGGATGAAGGAGGCCTGGATCTTCGCCTTCAGCTACGCCGGGGCGCCGACCCTCTACTACGGCGACGAAGTCGGCCTCTCCCACGACGGCGTGTGGTCGGGCGGCAAGTGGGAGGACGACCCCTACAACCGCGCGCCCTACCCGTGGCCGGACGAGGCCGGCGGCTCGTACGCCCCGGACACCTCGAACCTGCTGCCTCACGCCCGCACCATGTCGTCCGCCCGCCACGCCTTCCGGGCGCTGCAGGACGGCGACGTGCAGCACGGCCTGATCGTCGACGACACGAGCAGGGTCTACGGTTTCGCCCGCACCAACGGGTCCGGGACCGCCCTCGTCGCCCTCAACCGGGACGGCTCGGCCCACTCCGCCGTCTTCACCGGCCTCAACGCCGCGCCCTTCAACCTCGCCGACGGCACGGTCCTGCGCGACGCCCTGTCCGGCTCCACCTACACCGTCGCCGGCGGCTCGGTCACGGTCCCGGTCGGCAGCAACTGGGGCGCGGTCCTGGCCGAGGACGCCGAGGTCGACGTGCCGGCCGCGGCCGCCGGCCTGACCGCCGCGGCCGCCGGGGCGGACCGCGAGCTGACCTGGCAACCGGTCACGACCGACGCCGCCGGCGACCGCGAGCTGGCGGTGCGCTACGAGGTCCACCGCAGCGCCGCCACCTCCTTCACGCCCGGCCCGGCGACGCTGCTCGCCACCGTCACCCCGGCCCCGTTCGGCACCGCCGACGGCCTCGTCCACTTCACCGACACCGGCGCCGCGGGCCTGGCCGCGAGCTACGTCGTCCGCTCCTTCAACGCCTTCGGCGCGTCCTCGGACACCGCCCTGCTGTGGGTGGGGCCGAGCCTCTCCATCGCCGACGTCGCCGCCGCCGAGGGCAGCTCCGGCACCACCACCTTCACCTTCACGATCAGCCTGTCCAGCCCGGCCGGCGCCGGCGGCGTCAGCTTCGACCTCGCCACCGCCGACGGCACCGCCACCACCGCCGACTCGGACTACGTCGCCGCCAGCGCCACCGGCGCGACCATCGCCGCCGGCGGCTCGAGCGCGACCTTCGACGTCACCGTCAACGGCGACACCGCCATCGAGCCGGACGAGACCTTCGCCGTCACCGTCGGCAACGTCACCGGCGCGGCCGTGACCGACGGCTCCGGCCAGGGCACGATCCTGAACGACGACTACCCCTGCGCCGCTGCCCTGCCGCTCGCGGCCGGCCAGTGGCGGCAGCTCGGCCTGCCGTGCGTGGCGTCCTCGACCTCGCTCGGCGACCTGCTCGGCGACGACCTCGGCCTCCCCGGCTACGGCACGGCCTGGCGGGTCTACCGCTGGGAGGAGGTCACCGGCTCGTACGTCATGCTCGGCCTCGGCGACTCGCTCCTCCAGGGCGAGGGCTACTGGGTCAAGAGCACGGTCGGCGGCGTGGTCGACGTCGCCGGCGACGACACCTCGACCGCCACCGACTTCCTGATCCCGGTCACCGGCGGCGCGGGCGACGGTCTGTTCAACATGCCAGGCCACCCGTTCGACTTCACCGTCGACTGGCCGGACGTCACGGTCGACTGCGGCGCGGGCGAGGAGAGCCTGCTGGACGCCGAGGGCGCCGGCCGGGTGTGGGCGAACCTGTGGAAGTGGAACGGCTCCGCCCACCAGAGCTTCCGCCCGCTCGTCCCCGGCGCCGAGGGCCAGCTGGCCGCCTTCGACGGCTTCTGGTTCCGGGCGCGGGCGGCGGGGTGCACCCTGCACGTCCCGCCGACCCCGGCCGAGGGCCGCCCCGGCGCCGAGGTCCACTCCGGGCCGTGGGGCTGGTACGTCCGCCTCGAGGCGAGCTCGGGCGACCTGGTCGACCCGGGCAACATCCTCGGCCAGCACCGCCAGGCGAGCACGGGCCACGACCGCATGGACCTCGAGGAGCTGCCGCCGTTCGACGGCGACTTCCTGACCGTCGTCTTCCCGCACCCGGAGTGGGGCACCTCAGCCGGCGACTTCACGGTCGACTACCACCGGCTGGGGACGCCGGACCAGTGGCGGTTCGAGGTCCGGAGCTCGCGGCCGGAGGCCGAGGTGACCCTGCGCTGGCGCGGCCCGGCGCGGGCGCTGCGCGTCTCGACCCTGGTCGACGAGCAGACCGGCGAGGAGATCCGCGTCTTCCGGCGGTCGGGCGAGGGCACCACCACCTTCACCCTCAAGGACGGCCGGCGCAGCTTCCTGTGGCGGGTGCGCCGGGTCGCGAGCGAGACCGACGCGGCGAGCGAGTGACGAGCGCCACCGCACCACCCGACTGCTCGGCGCGCAACCTCCTCGTGGCGGTCTGACGGCTCCGGGGCCCCGGCCGGCACGGACCGCCTCACCCTCGGCCCCGGCAGCTCGGGCGGCCAGACCCGGGCGCTCTCTCCGCAGGGTCTCTCCGGGGGCGGACGGACCTGCTCCGGCCTCGGCGTGCGGCTCCAGTCGGGCGACACGTGGTGGCGCGCTCCCGCCTCGGCACCACCTGCAGGGGGAGGCGGCAACGGCCCTGGGCGACGGCCTTCGCGGCGGTGGCCGGCGCCCTGGCGTGCCTCGCCCCACGGCCGGCTCGGGCCCAGGGCCGGGTCCTGTCCCCCGGCGAGGTCGAGGCCATGCTGCGTGAGGATCCGCCGTGAGAGCCGTGCGCCGGGACGAGACGGGCGGCGTGGAGTACACTGCCGGCGGCGCTGCCGAGCCCGTGGCCGAGGGAGGCGTGGAGAGCAGTGGGAACCGAAGACGACCGCGCCAGCCGTGACCCCGGCGTCCTGCCGGGACCGCTCCTGTTCTACAACGAGGTCGTGATCGACCACTTCACCAACCCGCGCAACGTGGGCGAGCTGCCGGAGGAGGAGACGGACGGCTTCGGGCTGGTGGGCGACCCCTCCTGCGGCGACCAGATGAAGCTCTGGATCTCGGTGCGGGAAGGGCGGATCGCCCGGATCGCCTTCAGGTCCTTCGGCTGCCCCGGGGCGATCGCGACCTCCAGCATGCTGACCGCCCTCGCCGAGGGCAGGACGGTCGAGGAAGCGGAGCGCATCACCGACGACGAGGTGGTCGAGGCCCTGGGCGGCATCCCGGAGCGGAAGCGGCACTGCTCCCTGCTCGGGGTGCGCGCGCTGCAGGTCGCGGTCGAGGACTGGAGGAGGCGGCGGGGGCAGCCCTGATCTACCTCGACCACAACGCCACCACGCCCCTGGACCCGCGGGCCTTCGCGGCGATGGTGCCCTTCCTGCGCGAGCTGTGGGGCAACCCGTCGAGCCCCTACCGCTTCGGCAGCCAGGCGCGAGCGGCGGTCGAGCAGGCGCGGCAGCGCGTCGCCGCCCTGGTCGGCTGCCGGCCGACCGAGCTCGTCTTCTGCGCCAGCGGCTCCGAGGCGGACAACCTGGCGCTGCGCGGCGCAGCCCACGCGCTGCGGTCGAGGGGCCGTCACCTCGTCACCTCGTCGATCGAGCACCACGCCGTGCTGAACACCTGCAAGGCCCTCGAGAGCGAGGGCTTCGAGGTCACCTACCTGCCGGTGACCGCGGCCGGCGCGGTCGAGACGGGCGCACTCGAGGCGAGCCTCCGCGACGACACCACCCTGGTCAGCGTGATGCGCGCCAACAACGAGACCGGGGTGGTGCAGCCGGTCGAGGAGATCGCGGCCATCACCCGGCAGCGCGGCGTCGTCCTCCACACCGACGCGGTACAGGCGGTGGGCAAGATCGGGGGCACGCTGACCGAGACCGGCGCCGACCTGCTCACCCTCTCCGGTCACAAGCTCTACGGGCCCAAGGGGTCGGCGGCCCTGGTCGTGCGCGAGCCCACGCCGCTGGTGCCGGTGACCACCGGGGGCGCCCACGAGCACGGCCTCCGCGCCGGCACCGAGAACGTCGCCGGCATCGTCGGTTTCGCGACCGCCCTGGCCCTGGTGCTCGAGGACGCCGAGGCCGAGGGCCGCCGCCTCGGCTCGCTGCGAGACCGGCTCGAGGCCGAGGTCAGCGCCAGGATCCCGGACGTCAGGGTCAACGGGGCCGGGGCGAGGCGGGTGCCGGGCACCTCCAGCCTGAGCTTCGCCGGGGTCGACGGCGAGTCGGTCGTCCTCGGCCTCGACCTGCGCGGCATCTGCGTGTCCACCGGCTCGGCGTGCTCGACCGGGGACCCCGAGCCGTCGCACGTGCTGCGCGCGATGGGGCTGGAGCCGCGCGAGGCGCAGGGGTCGATCCGGGTGTCGCTCGGCCGCGACACGCGCGACGAGCACGTCGACGCCACGGTGGCCGCCCTGGTGGACACCGTCGCCCGCCTGCGCGCCATCTCGAGCGTGCGCGGCGAGCGGTGACCTCGGCCCCCGTGGCGCCACCGGCCACGACCGGTCGGCCCACCCCGCGGTGCGGGCGTCGTCGTGCGCCGTCCGTCGCGCACTCCCCCGTCGCCGCGCAGGCCGCTATACTCCGCCTCCGGGAGGGCGCCGATGGGCCGCTACTGGCTCGCGGTCGACGGGCACAGCTTCGGGCCGTACTCGGCGGACGAGGTCCGCCGCCACGCCACCCCCGCCACGCCGGTCAGCCACGGCGCGGGCTGGGTGCCGTTCGCCCGGCACCCGGACTTCGCCCCGCCGCCGGGCTACTGGCTCACGGTCGGCGGCCAGACCTACGGCCCCTACACCGCCGAGGAGGCGCGCGCCTACGCCACCCCCGGGGCGCTGGTCAGCCACCAGGGGGGCTGGGTCCCCCTCGCCGAGCACCCCGAGCTCGCCCCACCTGCCGCCGCGATCGGTCCGGCCCCACGCCGCCGCCGCGGCGGCCTGCGGGCGCTGCTGGCCCTGGTGGCGGCCGGCGCGCTG
>CAYTJW010000287.1:0-6697 GCA_964438135.1 uncultured Thermoanaerobaculia bacterium | reverse complement strand
CGACCTGGTCGACCGCCGTTCCCTGAGGCGGGGGTCAGGCCCGCCCCGGCCTCACGGCCACCGCACCGGGCGAGGGAGGCGGCGGACGGCAGTCGAGCGCGCCCGCCCGAGCGAGCGCGTCGCCGCCCACTCCACCGCCGGAGCGCGCCCCGGCGTTCGGCGCCGCTCGCTTGCGTCGCGCCGGGCCGCGTCCTATCCTGGCCGCGCCGACAGGGGGTGGCCATGACCTCGGACGCTGGCAGGCTGGCACGGTCGAGCGGGCTGACGGTGGCGCTGACGCTGCTGCCCTGGGCAGCAACCTGGGCCCAGGACACGGGGCGGTTCCCGTCCTCGGGCGACAACATGGGCATGGTCGTCGAGTACAGCCTCGAAGGCGTCGAGGTCAGCGGCACGCAGGAGGACACCCCGCCGATGACCTGGCGCCGCACCCTCGCCGGCCGGGTGGTCTCGGGCCGCGTCGCGGTGCGGGGCACGGTCAGCCTCGCCCAACCCGGCTACCCCAAGTGCGGCACCGAGCACGGCGACTTCTTCCACACTTTCCGGGCGGTGATCTCGTCCGGCGACCAGCGCGACGAGATGGTCTTCGAGCCGCCCTGCGGCGGCGCCACCTACCCGAGGTCCTTCGAGGTCGGCGTCGAGGTGCCGGCGGGCGCGGCCGGGGTCGAGGTGCGGGTCGAGGCGGTCTACCTCAACCCGAGGTTCGGCAACCGCTTCTCGCAGCTCTGGGGCGATTTCGCCCACGCGCCGGTCCTCGAGGCGGTGGGGCCCGCCGCGGCGCCCGCCGGGCAACCGAAGACCGGGCGGCAACCGCAGGCCGGTGCCAGCGACCCCCGCGTCGCCCGCGCCCTCGACGCGGTCGGCGTCCGCTACGAGGTCGACGCCGACGGCGACTACCGCGTCACCCTGGGCTGGGAGGAGGACGGCCGCTCGCAGCTGCTGTGGGTCAACTCGCGTGTCACGACCCTCGGCGGCGTGGACATCCGCGAGGTGTGGTCGATCGGCTACCGGACCGACGGCGGCGGCATCCCGCCGTCGATCGCCGATCGGCTGTTGAAGGACAACGCCACCTTCAAGATCGGCGCGTGGGAGGTCGGCACCAACCGCGGCCTCCCGGTCGCCCGCTTCGTCGCCCGCATCCCGGCCGACTGCTCCTCGGAATTCCTGCACGCGGTGGTGCGGGCCGTGGCGGTCAACGCCGACGAGCTGGAGAAGGAGCTGCTCCGCTCCGACGACCTGTAGCGGCGGGCCGGCAGGATTCCCCCGGTCGGCTGCGGGATCGGGCACCGTGACAGATGCGCCTCCTGCAGAGCTTCGATTGCCCGTCGTCCCGAGGCCGGGGCCGACACCGATTCCGCCCGGGGGCGCCGGTCGGAGCCTGCGCCGACGTGGAGCACCCTCTGCCGCAACGTCCTGCGCCGTGGCCGGGGGCTTCAGCCCCTGCCTCCGCCACCTCCTCGCTGTCCCACCCCCCGACCGCGGGGAGGCGCTCGCGCGCCATTCCGGGGTGATCGGGCGGGCTCGGGCCGGCCGAGCGACCCCTCGCGGCGACGGGGATCGCTCCAGGAACGGGGCGCAGGTACCTGTGGCGCATGAAGTTGCCCGCAAAGAACCCGTCGTCGGCGCCGAGGCGGCGCCTCCTTCCAATGAAGCGCCACTCCGATCGTCATTGCGAGCGGCCGCAGGCCGCGAAGCAACCGCGAAAGGCTGACCCCGCCGCGCGGGACTACCTCGGCCCGCTCGAGCGGGCCTCGCGATGACGGTCTTCGGGAGGCGCCTCATCGCCGTCGAGCCGGCCGCCGCGGAGGCCGTGGGGTGCTCGGGTTGACACGGGGGTCAACGGACGGGCTCGACGACGGCGGGGCCGGCGGGCTCGGCCGGCAGGTCGAAGGTGTACAGGCCGCCCTCCCGGGGCATGGCGGCGAGACGGCGGCCCGCCGGGTCGACGGCGATGCCGTCGACCGGTCCCGGCGGCAGCCCGTCGCCCGGCAGAGGGTGCCAGGACCAGGCGCCGTCGACGCTCTCGTAGACGCCGTCCGAGGCGACGGTGAACAGCCGGCCCGGCTGGGTCGGGCTGGCGACGATCGACCACGCCCCGTCGCAGTAGCACCCCCCGTACCAGGGTCCACAGACGAGGTCGGGCAGGCCGCCCGAGGACCGCCACCAGCCGGCGCCCCCGTCGGGGCTGACGAAGACGCCGGTCTCGGTCGCCACGTATGCCCGCCCGGGGACGAAGGGGTCGACGGCGAGCCCCCTCGTCGACGCCGGCCGGTCGTCGCCGCAGATCCCGGCCAGGGTCAGGCCGGTAGTGCTCGTCACCCAGGAGGCGCCTCGGTCGGTCGAACGAGACACCCCGTAGAAGGCGCGCCAGAGCTCGCCCGCAGAGCGCGGGTCGGCGGCGAGGGATGCGCGCCAGCCGGTGTGCACCCGGTAGATCTTCGCCCAGGTCACGCCCCCGTCGTCGCTCCGAAACAGCCAGCTCTCGGTGTTTGCGTACAGCGTGCTCGGGGACAGCGGGTCGACGGCGAGGGTGACCGCGCGTTGGGTGGTGGTGTCGAGCGGGGTCAGCACCCAGGTTTCGCCCCCGTCGGTCGACCTCGCCACGCCGTCGCCCCCGACCGCCGTCGCGTACACCACGCCGCCGCGGTTCGGGTGGTGGGCGAGCGTGGTGCCGAGATAGCTGGGGATGGCCACGTCGAGGAGCTGCCAGGAGAGGCCGCCGTCGCGGCTCCGGTAGAGGCCGTCGGCGCCGCCGGCGACGATGGTCCCGGGCGCTGCAGGGTCGAACACCACCGAGGTCAGCGGGGCGAGCGGCAGCCCGCGTGTGCTGGTCGCCCAGCTCGCGCCGCCGTCCGTGCTGCGGCTCACCCCGTGCGGGTCGGCGCTGTCGCCGCTGGCGTAGAGCGCGCCCCCGGCCGGGTCGAACGCGACCACGGCGAGCACGCTCTCGGGCCCGTACGGCCCGACGCGCTGCCAGGTGTCGCCGCGGTCGTCGCTGGCGAAGAGACCGGACCAGAGCGCCGCCGCCAGCCGGGAGGGGTCGACCGGGTCGAAGCCGAGCGCCTCCATGAAGGCCTCGGGATACGCGGTCGGCAGGCCGGCGCCGCCGACAACCCAGGTGGCGCCGCCGTCCTCGCTGCGCGCCACGCGCAGCTCGCCGTCCAGGTGCCCCTGGGCGACCACCACCTCCGGGAACGCCGGGTGGCAGGCGACCCGGTCCGCCCAGGTCCGCGCCACCGGGCCGACGACCTGCCAGGTCGCGCCGCCGTCGTCGCTGCGGTAGAGGCCTCCCCGCCAGCCGCCGTCGATCGCCGCGTACAGCCGCCCGCTGTCGGCCCGGAGCACCGCCAGGTCGCGGAGGTGCGCCAGCGGCAGGGCCGGGTCGACCGCCGGGGTGAGCAGCGGCCAGGTCGCGCCGCCGTCGGTGCTCCGGACCAGCCGCGTGTAGTCGTCGTCCGAGATCAGCGCGAGGGGTCGGGACCCGGGCACGGCGACGAGGAAGCTGGGGCGCGACAGACCCCAGTTGTTAGAGCCCTGATAGACGAGCGTCCAGGTGCGGCCGCTGTCCGTGCTCTTGAGCACGCCCGTCGCGGACCGCAGGGCGAACAGGGTCGCCGGCCGCTCGGGGTCGACCACGAGCGCGTCGACCGGCTGCCGCAGCCCCTCTGAGGCCCGCGCCCAGGTCTCGCCCCGGTCCGTGCTGCGGAACACGCCGACGCGGGTGCCGGCGTACACCACCGCCGCGTCGGTCGGGTCGACGGCGATGGCCAGCGCCCCGCCGTGCGCCGGCCCGCCGCTCCGCCAACCGGGCGGTGCGGCGAACGCCGGCCCGACCATCGCGAGAGCGGCGACGACCGCGGCAGCACCACGCACGCTGCAGCGACCTCCCGACCCATCGTACCACCGGCCCGCGGCCGGGCCGGTCAGCGAAGCGGACGCTCGCGGCCGTCGCCGACGAGATGGAGCAGCGGCGGCTCGGTCTCGAGGGTCTCCGAGCGTCCTCGAGGCGGTCAGAAGTTGAGGTCCACGAACACCGCCGCCTCGCGGACCGGCAGGCGGTCCACCACGGTCAGGCCCTCGATGACGACGTTGAACTCCTCGTCGAACAGGTTGCGCACCCAGAGGCCCGCGCTCCACTGCTTGCCGGGCCACTCCTTCCGCACCGAGAGGTCGGTCAGCCAGACCGAGGTCTCGGGCAGCGCCACGTCCGGCGGCTGGTCGCTGAACTCCTGCTGCAGGTAGGTCTCGCCCAGGGTCACGAACCAGCCGCGCGGGTGGACGAGGCGCAGCCCGACCGTCCCCTCGAGGTCCTCCTGCAGGTAGGGGGGCAGGTCGACGCGGCGGACCTGCGCGTCGCCGAACAGGGTCAGCAGGGGGTGGAGGCGCAGGTTGAGGTCGACCTTGCCACCGACCTGGTCGTAGTCGACGCGGGTGGCCCGGAACGAGTCGTCGTCGAGGAGCACGACGTGCGGCGCGCCGACGTCCCGGTAGGTGCCGCTGACGCTCAGGAAGGCCCGGCTGCCCAGGGCCAGGTCCCAGGCCAGGTCGACCTCGTCGCGCAGCGTCGCCGGGTCCTCCTCCCGCCGGAACGGGAAGCCGGCGAGCATGGTCGCCTCGATCCGCTCGGTGCTGGTGCCGGCGGCCAGGTTGCGGAACGCCGCGAAGCGCAGCGCCGAGCGCGCCGAGGCCTGCCAGCGCAGCCCCAGCTGCGGGCTGAGCTCGCTCTCCGAGCGCCGCAGGCCGTCGAGGAGGAGGTCCTTCAGCTCGACCTCGTCCCAGCGCAGGCCGAGGGTCAGGACCGAGCCGCTGCGGCTCGACACCGTGTAGCGGACGTGGGCGCTGCGGAATCGGTCGGTCCCCTCCGCCTCGTCGCGCCAGAGCTCCTCGCCGGCGAGCGGGCCCTCGCCGCAGGAGGCGACGTCGGTGATGGTGTTGTCGACCTGGCGCCAGGACAGGCCCCAGGACAGCTGGTGGGGGCCGAGGCCGAGGTGGTCGAGGAGCTGGACCGTCATGTCGTCGTAGTCCGAGTCGAGACAGAAGCCGCAGCCCTCGAAGCCCTCGTACCCCGAGTAGGCGTCCGGGTCGACGAGCTGGTACTCGACCCGGTCGAAGCCGGCCATCAGCAGCAGGTGGTGGTTGGCGGCGAGCTCCGCGTGGTAGCCCAGCAGGCTCCGCTCGATGTCGGTCTCGCGGCGGCGGTTGAGGTCCGGGTCGTCGGTGGTGATGAGGCGGATGGGCCACAGGCCCTGGCTGGGGTCGGCGACGATCACCGGCGGCGCCGGGTCGCCCGCGCCGCCGGGGGAGTACGTCAGCCCCGCCAGCAGGCTCTGGCGACGACCGAGCGCCACCTTGGCGAAGAGGTTGCCGACCCCCGTGTGGCTGTCGCTGTTCGGCCCCAGCTGGTCGTTCACCTCGCGGTAGGTCAGGAGGCCGGAGACCGCGACCCGGTCGTTGCCGCCGTTGCTCGAGAGGGTCCCCGACTGCCACTCGTTCTCGCCCAGCTCGCCGCTCAGCCTGGTGTCGACGTCGGGCGCGTCGAAGAGGCTGGTGTACTCGTTGAAGGTGTTGAAGGTGTTCGAGTTGACCGGCATGAGCAGCTGTGCCAGGAGGAGCTCGGAGCTGGCCGCGCTGGTGCGGTCGGGGAGGGCGATGAGGGTGCCGGCGGCGAACAGGTGAGCGGCGGAGCTGGCGAAGTCGAGGTCGATCGACTGGGTGGCGTGGTAGGCGCCGTAGGCGGCCCAGCCGACCTCCTCGTAGAGCCGCGCCAGCGACACGTTGCGGGTCGCCTGGTCGCGGTCGAGCAGGAAGCGCGACCGGTACACCGCCCGGTAGTCGTTGGCCGCGATCGCCCGGCCGATCTCCTCCACCGCCTCGCTGTGGCGGTTCAGGTCGCGCAGCAGCAGGCCGGCGTAGAGGTGCGGGGTCGGGTCGCGCGGGTCGAGGCGGACCGCGGTGGCGAGCGAGGTCAGCGCCTCCTGCCGCAGGCCGACCTCGGCGAATGCCTTGCCGAGGTAGCTGTGGAAGAGCGACACCTGCGGCGCCAGAGTGGTCGCGGCGAGGAGCTCCATCAGGCCGTCGTCCCGCCGGTTCGAGTGGAAGGCGAGCAGGCCGAGGCCGAGGTGGGCGTCGGCCCGGGTCGGCTCCGCCTCGAGCGCCCGGCGCAGGGAGGAGCCCGCACGCTCGAGGTCGCCGAGACCGAAGGCGACGAAGCCGTCCAGGGCCAGGGCCCGAGATGCGTCGGGGTGGCGCTCGACCAGCTCCGCGATCAGCTCGGCCGCCTCGTCGGTGCGGCCGGAGCCGTACAGCAGCTCCGCCAGCGCGGCGGTCGGCTCGACCGCCGCGGGGTCGAGGCGGCGGGCGGCCCGGGCGTGGTCGACGGCCTCCTCGAGCTGGAACCGGGCCTGGGCCACCCGGGCCGCGACCAGCCGGGTGAGGGCGTGGTCCTGGCTGCGGCCGAGGGACCGCTCGACCCGGGCCGCGGCCTGCTCGACCCGGTTCTGGGTCAGCTCGACGAGAGCCAGCGTGGCGAGCGCGTCCTGGTCGTCCGGGGCGAGGGCGAGGGCCCGTTCGAGGCCCGCGACGGCCGCCGCGGCGTCGCCCTGGCCGAGCCTGGAGGTCGCCACCTCGCGCTCGAGGCGCGCCGTGCGGGCGACGACCGCAGCCTTGGCGGCGAGGAACGGCTCGGGGTCGCGGCCGAGCG
>CAYTJW010000286.1:1515-6701 GCA_964438135.1 uncultured Thermoanaerobaculia bacterium | reverse complement strand
CGCCGCGCTCGACCAGGCTCTTGAAGAGCTTGCCGCCCTCCTCCTCGGCGACGGCCACCGCACCCAGGCCGGCCAGCCAGATCCTGTGCGCGGTCTCGGCCACCTCGCTCTGCCTGTCCCTTTTCCGCCGTGCCATCTCGCCTCCCTGCCGGTGTCCCGCCGGCCTCGCGGCGCCGTGGGGCGCCAGGTTCGTTGCTCCCTCATGCCGCCGTGCGGCATCGCCGCCAGGGAGAATATAACGCACTGCGGCATGATTGTCAAGGGCAATTTCCGCGATGCGGCAAGACATGCAAAGATGGCGAGATACACCTCGAGTAAGGGGACCTGGGAGGGGCCACGGAGGGGCGGCATGCCGCGGTGCGACAACGCGAGACCCGGTGACTGGGGTCACCCGGGCGCCGGTGGCCGGCCGGAGGATGGCGACGCGGCGCTCGCGCCGGCGCCGGCGTCGGCCAGCGCCCGGGCCCGGAACCGGCCGACGTAGGCGCGGAAGGTCTCGGTGTGGGCGCGCGGCACCCGCAGGTAGGCGAGGCGGCCGCGCGCCTCCAGGGTCGACTCCAGCAGCCAGGACGCGACCTGGTCGACCCTGGCGCGGGCGAGGTCGCGGCGGTCGAAGACCAGGGCCAGGTAGAGCGGCGCCAGGGTGCGGGCCTCGGCCTCGGCCAGCCCGGCCGGCCAGGGCCGGGCGTGCTCCTCGAGCGGCAGGCGACCGGCGACCAGGCGGCGCGGCTGGCTCGAGGTGTGGGCGAGGAGCTGGCTGAAGGCCCTGACCATGAGCCGCGAGTTGACGCAGCGGAAGGCGGGCACGTAGAACGCGTCCTGCGCCGTCGGTCTGCCCTCGCCGACCTGGTCGAGGGTGCCGTCGACGCCGTCCTTGAGGTGGAGGAGGTCGGTGACGAGGGTCCGGTCGCGGGTGCGCAGGCGGAGGTCGAAGCGCCAGAACGGGACCAGGTCGCTGCCCGGTGGGGCCGCGGTCAGAGGCTCGTGGTCGTAGTCCACCTCGACCTTGCGGGAGCCGTCGACGGCGCAGACGCGGTGGCAGTTGTGGCAGAAGTGGAGCACGGCGTTGACGTCGAAGGCGAACTCGAAGCCGCAGGTCGGGCACTGCATGGGGACGAAGCGGAGGCCCGCGCCCGGGTCGAGCGCCTCGGCCGGCAACCCGGTGAGCGCCGCGGGGTCGAGGGGCGGCGCCAAGCCGGCGACCGAGCCCGCGGCCGAGTCGACCAGCAGCGACTCGTGCAGGCGGGGACCGACCGCCTCGACGACCCACCACGGGCGCCACACCACCGCCGACACCTCGCGGAGGAAGGCGTTGGCCTGGCGGATCACGGTCAGGTCGCGCACCAGCCGCTTCTGGTCGAGCGCCCCGAACGCCCGGTCCAGCGCCTCCTCGCCGCGGTCGAGCGGCAGGGCCCTGGCTCCCTCCCCGTACTGGGCGGCCGGGACCAGGGCCCGGAGGTAGCTGAGCTTGCCCATCGGCGGCAGGTCCACGGACGCGCTCGCCAGGGTGGCCGCCTCGACGTTGGCGATGGCGAAGCGGAGCTCCTTCTCCTGGTCGCGGGTGGAGCGGCCGAATGCGGCCTGGTAGAGCGTCCCCATGCCGTGCCGGTAGGGGGCCAGCAGGTGGGTCCGCGTCCCCAGCCGGAGCTTGGCGGCGAGCCTGCGGCGGAAGGCGTCGGCGCGCTGCGAGACGGCCCTCTCGGCGGCCACCGCCGCCGCGTTGACCTCCGGTCGGGAGCTCAGGTGGCCGTGCGGGCCGGCCCCGAGCTCCTGGCGCTCGAGCGGGGCGACGTGGCGCTGGTAGAGCTGGACGTAGGTGCGGTACCGGTAGTGGTCGAGGACCGCCTCGCGCAGCGCGGTCTCGTCCGTGATCCGCTCGGGCAGGGCCAGGTGCAGGGTCTGGTCGTGGCCGGCGACGAGGTGGTCGCTCGAGCAGAACGGGCAGCGCGCCATGTGCTGCAGGGCCGGCACCTCGAGGCCGGCGCCGCACTCGGTGCAGCGGAGCGAGACGGCGTACCCGGTCTCCTCCTCGACCTCGGGCGCCCCGCCCCGGTCGCCGCTGGCTCGGGCCAGTCGCGGCGTCGTCGCCGCCTCGGCGACGGGCGGGGCGGCGCTGTCCGGCGCGGGGGCGGAGGGGTGGCGTCCTGTCCCGGGCGCGGGGCCCGCGAGCGGGTTGAACGGGGTGTGCAGGACCCCCCAGGCGCCGCCGACGACCATGATCGGCAACCAGTAGCCGAGGTCCTCGACCCGGCCGACCGTGAGCAGGCTGACGGTGGCGAACACGACCCCGGCCGCCACCTCGAGCAGCGGGCGGCGAGCCGCGGCCAGGCCCGCCCCCGGCATCGCCGCGTTGAGGGCGACGAGGAGGCCGGGCGGAATCTCGCGGTCGCGGGTGGCGAGCCAGGCGGCCAGCGCGGCCAGCGGCGGCGCGAGCAGCGAGACCAGCACCCAGGTCGGGGTGAGGCTCACGGCAGCTCCCGGGTCGCGGCGCGCGGCCGCGACGCGGGCTGCCGGGCGGCGACGTCGTCGGCTCGCAGCATGCCCTGGAACATGATACGCCCGCGGCCGTGTTCGAGTCGGCAGGAGCGCGAGGGAGGCAGGCATGGTGGATCTCCGCGGCCGGCGGGTGGTGGTGACCGGGGGCTCGAGCGGCATCGGCCTGGAGGTCGGTCGCCAGCTGCAGGGAGCGGGGGCGGAGGTGGCGCTGGTGGCGCGCGGCGAGGCGGGGCTCGAGCGGGCGGTGGCCGAGCTGGGCCCGCCCGCCTGGGCGGTCGCGGCCGACGTGGCCGAGGGAGAGCAGGTCGAGCGCCTGGCGCGGCGGCTCGAGGAGCGGTGGGGGCGGCTCGACGGCCTGGTCAACTGCGCCGGCGTGGCGACCATGGGCAGTCTGCTCGACACCTCCGCCGAGGCCTGGGACCGGACCTTCGCCGTCAACGTGCGCGCGCCCTACCTGCTGGCGCGGGCGCTCCACCCGCTGCTCGGGCGGGGGCCCGACGGGGCGGTGGTCAACGTCTCCTCGACCCTGGCCGAGAAGCCGATTCCCGGCATGGCCGCCTACAACGCCTCCAAGGCCGCCCTCAACCAGCTGACGCGCTCGCTGGCCCTGGAGTGGGCGCCCTCGATCCGGGTCAACGCCGTCATGCCCGGCGTGGTCGACACGCCCATCCACGCCACCCGCGGCCTGTCGCCCGAGCAGGTGAGCGGCATGGGCCGGCTGCACCCCCTGCAGCGCATCGGCCGGCCGGCCGACGTGGCGACGCTGGTCGTGTTCCTGCTCTCGCCGGAGGCGGCCTGGATCACCGGCACGGTGATCCCGGTCGACGGCGGCATGCTGGCGACGTGAGGCAGGAGAGCGATCAGCCGTCAGCCGTCAGCCGTCAGCTCCCCCGCCCAGCACGACGGTGATGCGGCGGCGGTCGGCGGCGACGACCCGCAGGGTGACCCGGACCACGCGGGCGCCCGCGGGCAGCCAGTCGACGAGCGCGTCCGGCGGCCACTCCACCGCCACCACGGCGTCCTCCTGCTGCAGCAGCTCCTCGAGCCCGATCTCGCGCAGCGCCGGCGTGCTGCCGCCGACCCGGTACAGGTCGACGTGGTGGAGGGCGCGCACCCCGGGCCCGGGGCATGGGTAGCTGGTGACGAGGACGAAGGTCGGCGAGCTGACCTCGTCGGCGGGGCCGTTGAGGCCGCGGACGAGGCCGCGGACCAGGGTCGTCTTGCCGCTGGCGAGCTCCCCCTCGAGCAGGACCAGGTCCCCGGGCTCGAGCGAGCGCGCCAGCTCCTCGCCGAGCGCCTCGGTGGCGGCCGGCGAGGAGCTGTTGAATTCACGGCGAGGGGTGGCGGGCGTCATCCCGGGGTGGATTGTACCGCTGCGCCGGCCGAGCGCGGGCGGCGAGGTCGGCCAGCCAGCAGAGGAGGCTGGCCGAGAGGGCGGGGAAGACCGGCTCGAGCCCGAGGGGGTAGCGGCCCTCGCCGGCCAGGGCGATCCAGGCGACCGCGGTCGCGGCGGACGAGACCATCGCGGCGAGCGCGAACCCCGGGCGGGGGCGCAGCCGGGCCGGCAGGTGGACGGCCACCACCGGCAGCAGCAGGGCGGCGGTGACCACCGAGCCGACGTGGTGCCAGACCACGACCGCCGAGTCGAACAGCAGCGCGCCGGCGGCCGGCAGGGCGGCGGCGGCGGCGAGCCCGAGGCGGGTGCGGCGCCGCTCGGCCTCGGGGCTCGCGGCCGGCAGCAGGTCGTGGCTCAAGGTGGCGGCGGCGAGGAACAGGTAGGAGTCGACCGCCGACATGACGGTCGCGAACAGGCCGAGGCCGAACAGCGCCGCCAGCCACGGCGGCAGCACCGCGGCGGCGAGGGTCGGGTAGGCGGCCATCGGGTCGGCCAGGTCGGGCGCCACCAGGCGGGCGGCGAGGCCCGAGAAGGTGGTCATGAAGTCGAACCCGGCCCACAGCACCACCGACACCAGCACGCCGCTGCGCGCCACCGCCGGCGTGCGGGCGGCGAACACCCGCTGGTAGAAGGCGGGGTCGACCACGGTCTGCAGCGCGATCAGGTACCAGACCGCCACCGCCTGCCAGCCGAGGCCGCCGTCCGGGCTGCGGTGACCGGGAGGGAGGGCGTCCCACAGCGCCCCCAGGCCGCCGACGTGGTGCACGGCAGCCGGCAGCAGGACCAGGAAGGCGGCGTACATCAGGGCGAACTGGAGGGCGTCGGTGCGGACCACGGCGCGGAAGCCGGAGATGGAGAGGTAGAGCGCCGAGAACGCCGCCGCCACGAAGGCGCTGGCGGCCAGCGGCCAGCCGGTCAGGCGCGACAGCAGGGAGGCCACCATCAGGACGTTGGCGACCGGCAGGGCCAGCGCCAGCACGGCCACGGCGCCGGTGCGGGCGGCGGCGGGGCCGTACGCCGAGCGCAGCAGCTCCGGGATGGAGACCGCCTGCGAGCGGCGCAGGCGCGACGCCAGCGCCAGGGCGAACAGCACCGCGGCGAGGTAGTAGGGGAGCCCGAACACCAGCCAGGTGGAGACGCCGTGGCGCCAGGAGTACTCGCCGACGCCGAGGATGCCGCCGTACCAGGTCGAGACCAACGTGGCGACGAAGGCCGGCAGGGTCAGGCGGCGGCCGGCGAGGAGGTAGTCGACGCCGCCGCCGACGCGCCGGCCGCAGGACAGGGCGACGATGGC